>JAFUUN010000117.1 GCA_017477855.1 Rickettsiales bacterium
CTTTCAAGAATGTTGACCAGAAATCATTTCCTTCTTCCTCGTCACTCTGGTTCTGGGTTATAACTATTGGTTGCTGTGGTTGTTGTGCTGGTGTCGCCATTGGCATTGGAGGTGGCATGAAAACCGGTGGCATCATCATTGGCATCATTTGAGCTGTCATGAAACCAGACATTGGTGTTGGAGCCGCTGGCATTTGAATGGTCTCTTCCTTCTTTGGTTCCGATATTTCTGTATGTTCATCAATAATCACGGCTTCATTTTCTTCTTTTTTTACAGGTTTGTCAACTTCTTCGTAAACATTTTCAATAATTTCTTCTTTTTTACCTTTTTCTTGTGTCTGCTGATCGACTTCAATTTCGTCATTAATACTAATATCTTGTACTGGAACTTCTACAACAACATCTTGCTCTTTCAATGCCTGAATTTCAGCTTTTAATTCTTGTATTACATTCAGCATCAAATCGCTGTTTTCACCCTGTTGACCTTGTAGGATTACATCTTGTAATACTTGATCAATGTAATCTTTTGGTGTTGATTCTGCTGGTACTTCAACAACAATAGGTGCAGCATCGTTGTTACTGACTGATATCTGATCATCAATATTGACGTTGTTTTGTGGAACTTCTACGTTGATGGCGGGCATTTTCTGTTCTTTTAATTTTTGTTCAAATTTCAACATCAGGTTGTCTTCAATGTTAACCATCATTTTTTTCATTTCATCTATGGCTCCAGATATATCTTGTGTTTCAACTATAACATTTGGTTGCTCAATAGAAATGTTATCTTTGCTGTTGATATTTTTTAGTTTTTCTTCCAATAATACCGTTAATTTATCGGTTATCTCCTGGATGTCTGGTGACTCTACAATAATACCGGCTTCCTTTTCTTGTAAATTTTTTACATCCGTTTTAAGTTCACTAACTAATTTGGCAAATTCGTCATATCCATTTAATTCTACATTAATTTCATCACTTATGTTGGCGACACTTGGTTTTTTAAATCCTTCAAGTTTATCTTCTATTAATTTCAATTTTTCATCCACTGCCTCTAAGTGATTTAGTTCAACGCTGATATTATCACCTTTGTGTTCTGGTATCTTGATGTTGTCTATTTTTTCTCTTATTGTAGCTATTTCTTTAATAACGTCTTCGTTATTATATTCAAATGTTACGTTCCCCGGTATTTTATTTGCCAATTCATGTAATTGAACACTCAAATTTTCAAACAGTTGTATGTGTTCACGAGGAACTTTTGGATCAATTTTTATGTGATCTACAATATCTATGATTTGTTTTACGTTATTTGTGCCTTGCTTGGCTAAAAGCGCTTTTATATTATCAAGCAATTTTGCTTCATTGAAATTAACACTGATTTGCTCTTGTATGTCCTGTGGTTTGATGGTGGCGGTTATATTTTCTTGTAAGGTCTTAACGTCATCAACCTTCTTCTCGCGTGGTATAAAAACATTAATTGTTTGTGGCGTTTCCGAACGCTTTTGAGCGGTTGGCGCAGGTTGTACATCAGCGCCAACACCAAGATTATCGCCAACCCGAATATTGAAATTTTCTGTTTTTTGATCTTTTGGTTCTGGTTTTACCTTTTTTACCTTTTTTGCCTTTGGTTTTGTGCCTATTTTAGCTTTAACGCGTTTTGGTTGTTTTACGATCGGTTTATCTGTTACCACAAAGTCTTCAACTTTTGGTGGTTCTAAAGGTGGTATATTATTTGTTTTCTTTTCTTCTTCATCCCGTACCATTGTTGTATCTACGACTGGTATTTCTTCATTTCGTACTCCTTCAACGAATTGCGTCGGTTCTACATAATCAGTTGTGTCGTATTCTGTTGTATTATCAGGAGGTGTATATGTAGGCGTATATGTAGGCGCAGGTTGTGGTTGTTGTGTTGTTACACTTGGTACTACAGATATTTGTGGTTGTTGTACAGGTACATATTGTAAATATTGTGGTTGTGGTGGTTGTTGCATTACTAAAGGTTGGTATTGTTCTACTACATATTCATATTGTTGTTGTTGTGGTTGTACTAAAAATTCATCCGAGAATGCGATAGCGTTTAGTTTTAATACAACCTCCTTTACATGGCCGTCACTAAGCACAGCACAATATTCACCGACTTTTCCTGGCACTTTGTATACACCGTTAACATCGAATATGTTTTGTCCTGCTAAATGATTCTTCACAAGTCTGGTTTCTTCTTCGTCAGCTGGTTGAGCTTCGGTCCCTCCTGTATCATGGGGATTAAAAATTTGTTGACTATGATCCATTGGCGCCCCATCCATACTTTCAATTCTTTCATAAAGGCGTGCACCAGTCCCATCATTAATATCCGAAATGAAATTATAACCGTAAGATTGCGCTAAGGATTCTCCGTTTGGATCATTAATATTGTGTTCTACATTTGAATAATTAATTGGGAGAAAACCAGAATTTATACTACTGTATATTCGTTTTTGTTTTTGTGTCCGTTGTAATTGGCCTTGTGGTGCATATATTTGAGCGTTATTAGGATAATATTGCATCGCGTTTGCACTATCATTGTATCCATAGTTGCTACCAGTAGAATAACTCATATCCACATTTTATATCCGTATTTTACAAAAAAAAAACATGATTGCAATAAAAAAAATGATAAAAAATGCTTGACAATAAAAATATATCAAAATGGGTGGGGAACGATGGCTAAAGAAGTTTTGGCGCAGATAAAGCTGCAAATTGAGGGCGGGAAGGCCAATCCAGCGCCTCCGGTTGGTCCTGCATTGGGACAAAGACAAGTAAATATAATGGAATTCTGTAAGCAGTTTAATGCTGCGACATCCACCATGGGTGGGCTACCTTGTCCTACGATTATTACCGTCTACAAAGACAAAAGTTTTACATTTATTGTCAAAAAACCACCGATGACATATTATGTTAAGAAGGCTGCGAAGTTGACATCTGGCTCAAAAACTCCTGGGAGGGGGGCACCAGTTGCTGTTGTCAAAAAAGCAGACGTATTGGCGTTGTTGCAGGAAAAGGTTTGTGATTTGAACTGCTTTGGTGATATTGAGATGGCCTATAAAATGTTTGTCGGCAGTGCACGTTCAATGGGTGTTAAGGTTGAAGAATAATTTGTATGGCTAAGTGTTGCAAAAGATTGAAAAAAGCATATTCACTTTTTGATAAGGATAGTTCTTACAGCGTTTCGGAGGCAATTGATGTGTTGATGAAGTATAAAGCAGAGTGTCCCGCCAAATTTGATGAATCGGTGGACGTCGCTATTCGTCTTGGTGTTGACACAAACAAGGGCGACCAGAATATTAAAAGCTTTGTTGAACTTCCGCACGGAAACGGCAAGAAAGTCAGAATTGTTGTGTTTGCAAACGATGATAACATTGACAAGGCTTTGGCTGCTGGTGCTGTTTATGCCGGTGGTGAAGAGTTAATCGCAAAAATTGAAAAAGGTGAATTAACTGACTTTGACAAGTGCGTTGCGACCACGACCATGATGCCAAAGCTTGCAAAAATTGCTCGTATTCTTGGTCCTCGTGGATTGATGCCAAATCCTAAATTGGGAACAGTTGTCAATGGCGATGTCACACCTGTCATTCAATCTTTGTTAAAAGGACGCTCGGACATCAAAACGGAAAAAGATGGCTCTGTGAAATTGAGCATTGGTAAATTGAGTTTTTCAAAAGAGGCGATGACTGAAAACTTCAAGGAGTTGATTTCGGTTTTGAAGCAACTGAGACCTACTAGTGTGAAGGCAAATTACTTTAAAGGCGTCTTTATAAGTACAACCATGGGGGTAGGGGTCAATATAAAAATGAGTGAAATTTACGCGATATGAAGACATTAACAAAAAAAGAAATTGTATCTGAATTCAACAACTTGTATAATGCAAGTGAGTATGCTGTATTTGTTGATTTCAAGGGAATGAATGCTGAAAATACTGCAAAATTTCGTGGCGAATTAAGGAAGAACAGTTTGAAATTTAAAGTTGTAAAAAATACACTCAGTAAAAAGGCCATGGATGGTACCGATTACAGCGTGCACGGTGATATTTTGAAAGGTCAATGTGGTGTAATTTTCTGTGATGACTTGATGAAGGTTGCAAAAGTTATCAACCAATTCTGTTTCAAAGAAAACTCTGCAAAGTTCATTGCTTGTGCGAATAAAAATAATGTCTGTGATGAGGCACAAATAAAGGAATTAGCATCTTTGCCATCAATGGAAGTTTTGAGAACAAAGTTGCTTTATATGTTGAATTCAACTGGTTCGGCCTTGGTGAGAGCTTTGAACGAAGCTGTTGAAAAGGGACGTAAAAACTGTCCAGGTGATAAAGAGTAGTATTTTTTTTGATTTGTGTATGGCTGAATTGAGCGAAGTAGTAAAAACTTTGTCTGATTTGAAAATCAGTGAGGTTGCAAAACTTGTTAAAATGCTTGAAGAAGAGTGGGGGGTATCTGCTGCCGCTCCTGTTGCTGTTGCAGCTGCTGCTGGCGATGCTGGTGCTGGTGCCGCTGCTGAAAAAAGCTCGTTTGATGTAGTTTTGAAGAGTGCAGGATCAAGCAAAATTGCTGTTATAAAAGTTGTTCGTGAGTTAACAGGATTGAGTTTGCCAGAGGCAAAAGCCATTGTTGACGGTGCCCCAAAAGACGTTAAAAATGGGGTATCAAAAGACGAAGCTGAAACGATGAAAAAGAAATTGGAGGAAGCCGGTGCTTCCGTCGAATTGAAATAATCGTTTCAATTTTCTCTTATAAAACAATGGCTGAGCGGTTGATGTATGCGTGAAATTTTGAGGCATTCTTTTTCTAAGTTAAACTTTAATATAAAACAGAAGAGTTTGGTTGCAATCCATAAGGATTCTTATAGTTCATTTTTAGATGGAGACAAGAGCGTTGGTGTATCAATTGCTGGCGTTTTGTCGTCTATTTTTCCGATACATGATTTGTATGGGTATGCAACTATTGAATATGTTGGGCACAGATTGTCGGAGCCAAACTACTCAATAAGGGAGTGCCGTGAGAAAACATTAACGTACTCGGCTAATTTGTATGGGACTTTCAGGTTGGTGCTTTTTAGTATCGATGAGGAGACAAAAACGCGTTCTGTCAAGACAATCAAAGAGCAGGAGGTTTTGCTTTGTGAATTGCCTCTTATGACAAATAATGCGTCATTTATTATTAATGGCGTTGAACGTATTGTTGTGTGCCAAATCCACAAAGCACCCGGTATTTTCTTTGGAAAGAAGAACAAGGACAATGGTAGTATTGAATATAACGCAACGATTATCCCTTATCGCGGGAGCCGCTTGGAACTGTCCTTTTCTTCAAAGACGATGTTGAATTTCCGCATCGATAAGAGAAAAAAAATGCCGATTTATCATTTGTTATCGGCCATGAAAATGCGTGCGGACGAGATGGTTGGCGAGTTCTATGATTCTATTGAGTTGAGCCTCGAAAAGGGTGGGCTTTACTCATTTGAGTTTGACGCGCAGAGGCTTGTTGGAACTGCGCCTTCCATTAATTTCCGTAATGAAAAAGGTGAGATTTTGTTGAAGAAGGATACACTTGTAACACGTCTTGGTTTGCGTAAATTGAATGGCATCAAGAAGTTCTATTGCAACATTGATGACTTGAAGGACAAATATTTATATCGTGCGACTAAGTGTGGAGACGCTGAATATGAGCCGGCAACGATTTTGACAGATCGTATTTTGGAGAAAATTGTTGACAAAAAAATCAAAAATTTTGCGATTGTTGATGAGAATGGAAATGCATTCAATGAGTGTATTTTGTTGGCTATAAATGCCAACAGGGGAGTTGACTACGAACAGTCATTGGCAATTTTGATGAAGGTTTTGCGTCCTGGTGACCCATTTGTTTTGAAAGAGGCGCAGAAAAATTTCCAAAATGTGTTTTTCTCGGATGCATATTACAGTTTAATGGGGGTGGGGAGGTATAAGCTAAACCAAGTTTTGGGGTGTGAAATTCCGGAAGAGTGCACGACTTTGACGAGGGCAGATATTATTAATGCAATCAAGAAGTTGATACTTTTTAAGCAGGACAATATCCAGATTGATGATGTTGATAGTTTGAGTAATCGCCGTATTCGTAGTGTCGGTGAGCTTGTTGAAATGCAGTTCCGCGCTGGTGTTGCGAAGATGGCTAAATATGCCAGTGAGAAGTTGAATTCTATAATTCTTGACACATCAGTTCCAACCGATTGTATAGTGGCAAATCCTGTGTCAAAGTCAATCAAGGACTTCTTCATGTTATCAGAACTGTCGCAGTTTATGGAACAGACAAACTTGCTGTCGGAGCTGGCTCATGGAAGAAAAATTTCTGCGCTTGGAAATGGAGGTATAACAAGAGACAGAGCGAGTTCGGAAGTTCGTGATATTCACATTACGCACTATGGAAGAATTTGTCCAATTGAAACGCCAGATGGACAAAACATTGGTCTTGTCACCAGTTTGGCGAGCTATGCAATTATAAATAAGAGGGGCTTCATTGAAACACCTTATCGCAGAGTTGTGGACGGCGTAATAACCGATGAGGTTGACTATTTAGATGCAACGACAGAGCGTAAATACAAAATTGGCCAGGCATCGAGAGAGATAATTGAGGCCGATCCGCACTCTGACAAAATGATAAGTGTCAGATACAATGAGGATTTTACATTGATACCACGCAAGGATCTGGATTATATTGACATTGCGCCGTGCCAAATCACATCAATGATGGCATCGTTTGTGCCGTTTTTGGAAAGTAATGATACAGCTCGTGCACTGATGGGGTGTAATATGCAGAGGCAGGCGGTTCCGCTGTTGTTCTCGGAGGCGCCATTTGTTGCGACAGGCGCGGAGAAAAATACTGCCAAAGAGTCAAGTGCTGTTGTGCTTGCGCGCAGGGATGGAAAAGTCATATCGGTTGATGCCAACTCAATCATGGTTTTGCCTAAGGATGCAGGATTGACGGACAGCGTTGATATTTACAGATTGCGCTGCTTTGATAGGACAAACCAGAGCACATGTGTTAATCAAAAACCTGTTGTTAGCATTGGCGAGAAGGTTGTTAAAGATCAAGTGATTGCCGATGGCTCATCAACTTATAAGGGGGAGGTTGCTCTCGGAAAGAACATTTTGGTGGCTTTCATGCCGTGGAATGGATACAACTATGAGGACTCAGTTGTGATTTCGCGCAGATTGGTATCAGAGGACAAATTCACATCAATTCATATTGAGGAATACGAAGTGCAGGTTCGCGATACTCGCTTGGGTGCTGAGGAGATTACGCGCGATATAAATTCAGTGTCGGATGGCGAGTTGCAGTACCTTGATGAGACGGGAATTGTTCATGTCGGTGTTAATGTTAAGGCAGGCGACATTTTGGTTGGAAAGCTTACTCCGCGCAGTGAAAATGCAGTTACATCGGAGGAGAAATTGTTGAAGGCAATTTTCGGTGATAAAGTTTCGGACAAGAAAGACACGTCATTGCGCATGCCATCTGGCACGTTTGGAACAGTTATTGATGTTAAAATTTTGACAAGAAGAGGTGATTTGAAGGATCCGCGCGCACAGCAAATTGAGCGTGAGGAGATTTTCAAACGCGAAGAACAACGCAAAAAAGAGGTTGAAATTATTGACAATTCTTTTGATGTTGAAGTTTCAAAAATCGTTGATGGTTGCACTGTAAATGTGAAGGGTAAGAAAAGTAAGATTACAACTGACGAGTTGAAGGAATTGAGCTTGCACCAGAAGTTTGCACTGTCAATTGCGGATGCGGACATAATGAAAAAGGTATCTGAGTTGCGCAGAATGTATAACACAGCGAAGTCAAGGATAGAGGCATCTTACATACATGATGTTGAGAGGCTGATGGACGGTGACAGTTTGCCAAACGGTGTGTTGAAGGTTGTCAAGGTTTATGTTGCGACAAAATCTCGTTTGCAGCCGGGCGACAAAATCGCTGGAAGACACGGAAACAAGGGTGTTATTTCTACATGTGTTGCGGTTGAAGACATGCCTTACATGGAGGACGGAACGCCTATTGACTTGGTTTTCAGTCCAGTTAGTGTGCCAGGTCGTATGAATATCGGACAGATTTTGGAGACACATCTTGGCTTTTTGTCATACAGCATTGGCAAGAAAATTGACAAGATGCTACTTGAAAAGAGCGCTGCTGACAATGTCAGAAAGCTGTTGCTTGACATATCAACGGATGAGAATTTCAAGAGCGCAATAACCAAGGCATCAAACGAGGAGATTGTTGAATACGGGAAGGACTGCAAGCGCGGTTTGTATTTTGCGACACCTGTCTTTGATGGCTGTAAAATTGATGATATGAACCGCCTTGCGGACAAGCTTGGTATTGATAGGTCATTGCAGGTTACGCTTTACGATGGGAAGAGTGGTGAGCCGTTTGATAGGCCAGTGACAGTGGGGTATATGTATATTATTAAGTTGCACCACTTGGTTGACGACAAGATGCACGCGCGTTCAACTGGGCCTTACAGCTTGGTAACGCAGCAGCCACTTGGAGGTAAGTCGTACTTCGGTGGGCAGCGTCTTGGTGAGATGGAATGCTGGGCTTTGCAAGCTTATGGAGCGGCCTACACATTACAGGAAATGCTCACTGTCAAGTCGGATGATGTTGGTGGTCGTGAGAAAATGTATGAGGCGATAATAAATGGTGAGACGAGGTTTAATTCTGGTCTGCCAGAGTCGTTTAATGTCCTTTGCAGAGAGTTCCGCTCGCTTGGATTTGATATTGAATTAGGAATTAACAGTTAACTTTTTGAATATGCTGAATGTGGTTGAGAATGCTGAAAATCGGCAAGTCAGACAGCAAAGCGGTGCCTTTGTTGACTTTGACTATTTGGGTATAAAAATTGCAAGTCCAGAGAGGATTTTATCATGGTCGCATGGTGAGGTCAAAAGCTCTGATACGATAAATTATAGGACTTTTAAACCTGAACGTGATGGACTTTTCTGTGCTCGTATTTTTGGGCCAATCAAGGACTACGAGTGTCTTTGTGGAAAGTATAAGCGTGTGAAATATAAGGGAATTTGTTGTGAGAAATGTGATGTTGAGGTCACTGTTTCACGCGTGCGCCGCGAAAGAATGGGGCACATCAACCTCGTTTATCCTGCGCTGAATACACTCTACTTACGTGCCGTTCCGTCAAAAATATCAATCTTGCTGGATGCAACGGCCAAGGATGTGGAGCGTGTTTTATATTTTGAAAAGTATATTGTAATTGAGGCAGGCGCAACATCGCTGTCAAAGTATCAGATTTTAGGGCATGGTGAGTATGAACGTGCTCTTGATGAGTTTGGCCAGGACGCTTTCAAGGCCATGATGGGTGCTGAAGGTTTGCGTCAAGCACTTGTTTCAATGGACTTGGAGCAGGAAAAAGGCAAGTTGGAGGCCATGATCGCGAACACGAAGTCAGATGTCAAGCTGGCTGGTTTGCAGCGCCGTTTGCAGTTAATTGAGGACTTTATTGCTTCTGGAAACAGACCTGAATGGATGGTTTTCACGGTATTGCCTGTGTTGCCACCTGATTTAAGACCACTTGTCCCGCTGGACGGAGGCCGTATGGCGATTTCTGACTTGAATACGCTGTATGCGCGTATCATCAACAGGAACAACCGTTTGAAGAGGTTGATTGAAATGAACGCGCCAGAGCTGATTATTCAGAACGAGTGCAGGATGTTGCAGGATGCCGTGAGCTCGCTGTTGAATAATGCAAACAGTAATAACGCGAAGGTTGCGAAGAGTTCACTCGGCCGCCCATTGAAGTCAATTAGTGATTTCTTGAAAGGAAAACAAGGGCGTTTACGTCAGAACCTTCTTGGAAAGCGTGTTGACTATTCTGGACGTTCAGTTATCGTTTGTGGCCCAGAATTGAAATTGCACCAATGCGGTCTGCCAAAATTGATGGCTTTGGAACTCTTCAAACCATTCGTTTTGTCAAAGTTGCGCTTGTATGGAAAGGCCACGACAATTCGTCAGGCGTCTGCTATGATAAAGGCCAAAGTTCCAGAGGTCTGGGAGATTTTGGAGGAGGTCATCCGCGAGCACCCAGTGTTGCTGAACCGTGCTCCAACACTGCACAGATTAGGCATTCAGGCATTTGAACCAAAGCTGATTGAGTTGAAAGCCATGCAGGTTCACCCGCTGGTTTGTAAGGCCTTCAATGCTGACTTTGATGGCGACCAGATGGCCGTGCACGTGCCGTTGTCAATAGAGGCGCAGCTGGAATCGCGTATCTTGATGATGTCATCAAACAACATTTTGAGCTCTGCAAATGGTCAGCCAATGATTGTGCCACGTAAGGACATAACAGTTGGTTTGTATTACATGACGACTGCATTTGATGGCGAAGTGGGGGAGGGGCATGTCTTTTATAGCTACAACGATGTCATGCAGGCCATGATGGACAAGGAAATTACTGTCAACACAAAAATAAAATATTTCTATAAATATAACGATGCGGAGGGCAAGGCGGCCGACAAAATGCAGTGCGCGCAGGAGACAACCGCTGGCCGTATCATGCTTTACGAGTTCTTGCCGCATGATGGTAAGATGACTTTTGACTACTTGAATACGCAGTGGAGCATTGGTTTCTTGGGACAAATTGTCAAGAATGTTTATGCTGTCTATGGGCCAAAAGTGACTGTCATTTTCTGTGATAAAATCATGAAGATGGGCTTTAAATATGCCACTTTATCAGGTATTTCTCTGAGTAAGGAGGACATTAAAGTGCCAGCTGATAAATACGAGAAGATTGAGGAGGTGATGGAAAAAATTAAGGAGATTGACCAGCAATATCAAGAGGGTTACATTACAACAAAGGAGCGTTTCAACAAGGTGACGGACTACTGGGCGGAGTGCACCGACGAGCTTTCAAACGAGGTCATGGACTTGCTGAAAGAGGGTTCAAACACTGCGAAGATTAACTCTATAACCTTGATGATGAACTCGGGTGCGCGTGCCTCCAAGGCGCACATGAAGCAGCTTGCTGGCATGAAAGGACTGATTGCAAAGCCAAACGGAGCAATTATTGAAACGCCAGTGATTTCAAACTTCAAGGAGGGTTTGAGTGTCATGGAATACTTTAATGCGGCGCACGGAGCTCGTAAAGGTAATGTTGACACGGCTTTGAAGACAGCTGACGCGGGATATTTGACACGCCGTTTGGTTGATGTCGCGCAGGATTGTATTGTGACGGAACACGATTGCGGCTGCACAGAAGGTATTGAATATCACGCTAAAATAGAGGACGGAAAGGTTGTTCAGAAGTTGAGCGATGTTGTCAAAGGGCGTTTCTTGGCGCAGGATGTCTTGTCTCATGATGGAAAAGTGCTTGCAAAGGCGGGCGAGTTCGTTGACGAGAAGCTTGTCAAGTTGCTTGATGACAATGAAATTAGCTCGGCGGTTGTCCGTTCGCCTGTGACTTGTAATGCAAAATATGGTATCTGTTCAAAGTGCTATGGTATTGACTTGGCGACTTCAAATGTCGTGAATGTTGGTGAGGCAGTCGGTGTTATTGCGGCACAGACAATCGGTGAGCCAGGAACACAGTTGACATTGAATACATTCCACATCGGAGGGGTTGCAACAAAGCAAATTGCGCAGTCGGTGGTTGATGCTGGCAGTGCTGGTAAGGTGCATTTCAACGAGTTGCGCTTCGTGGTTGACAAAAACGGCGAGAAGATTGTTGTGTCAAATTCTGGACACGTTGAAGTTTTGGATAACAAAGGAAAAGTTGTCTATTCACACATTGTTGGCTACTCCGCAAAGCTAATGGTGAATGATGGTGATACCGTGAAGCTCGGTCAGAGGTTAGCTGAGTGGGATCCATATAATATTTATCTGATTGCCGAGCAGGATGGTAAGGTGCGCTTGGACGACATGATTTTAGGGACTTCCTACATGGAGTCGGTTGATGAGGCACTCGGCCACACGAACAAGGTTATTATCAACTGGACTGACACAGCTAAAACATTGAAGCCAAGTGTTAGCATTTTGGATAGCAAAACGGGAGAGGTGCTTGTTAACGATCACGGAGTTGCGTTTAGATATTTCCTGTCTGTCGGTGCGATTTTGCACTTGAACGATGGCGATGAAATCCATGTTGGAGACAGAATTGCGAAGATTTTGCGTGATGACATGAACGTTGTCAAGGATATTACGGGAGGTCTGCCAAGAGTTGAGGAGATTTTTGAAGCTCGCGTGCCATCAAGCGCAGCTGTTGTAGCGGGTGCGGATGGATATGTTGAGTTCGGAAAAGAGACACGCTCAATGATTAAGTTGACAATTCACCCAGATGATCCAACTGTTGATCCGATTGTGTATAGTGTGCCAAAGGGTAAGTATATCGCGGTGCGTGATGGAGGACGTGTGCGTAATGGTGATGTACTTATAAATGGTGCAATGAACCCACATGACATACTGCGTTTCAAGGGTGTTGGTGCACTGACTGCATATATCGTTCAAGAGGTGCAAAGTGTCTACAAATTGCAGGGTATTGACATTGACAGCAAGCACATTGAGGTAATTGCAAAATACATGTTGAACAAAGTTGTGGTTGATGACTGTGGTGGCACAAGCTTGAAGGCAGGCTATCAATACGAATTGACAAAGGTGCGCGAGGAGAATAGCAAGGCCTTGGAAGCTGGCTTGGCGCCTGCAACTTTCCACAGGATGTTCTACGGAATTTCAAAGTCATCACTGCAGACCGAGTCGTTCATTTCTGCGGCATCGTTCCAAGAGACAGTGAAAGTGTTGACAAATGCGGCGATAAAAGGCAAGAAGGATGATCTGCGCGGTATGAAGGAGAGCTTGATTGTTGGTCGCTTGATACCTGCTGGAACTGGATTTGTGACGAGACAGTATAAGCGCATAGCGCAGGATGTCTACAAAAATGATGGCTTGGCCGAGGAACAGGTGTTAGATATTGATGCAATTGAGTGATATGAAGAAGCTGGCGATCATAATGAGCGGCTGCGGTGGGATGGATGGTACAGAATGTCACGAAGCCATGTGCCTCATGCTTGCTATTAGGAGGGCCGGTTTGGATTACATGTGCTTTGCAATTAATGAGGACCAGAAATATGTCATTCACTGCAACAAAATGCAACAATCGGGCGAGAGGCGTAACATGCTTGACGAGGCAGGCCGCTTGAACCATGCGAATATTCATGACATCAAAAAGTTGTCAGTCAATAAGTTTGATGGGCTGGTCTTCCCTGGTGGGTATGGCACTGGGACGAGTTTTAGCAACTTTATTGTTTGCAATGGTAGTAGTTGCACAAAGAACAATGACTACACGGTGCGCGATGAGATTAAGAGTTTGATACAAGCATTTCACGAGCAAGGTAAGCCAATTTTTGCTGGCTGCATGGCTGGAATATTGGTGAATGGTTCACTGACTGGTATCAAGGTGATGACCGATGTTGGTAAATATACCGAGGAGGCCATTGAGAAGCGCAAGAATACTTATCAGGTTTGCAATGCGGGTGAGATTTGCGTGGACGAAGAAAATAAAATTGTTACTGTGCCGTATTACATGACTCCAAAGGTAGGTATTGAAACAATCTTTGATGAAAGTGAAAAAGGCATTGCAGCGATGATAGAATTGTTTAATTAGTGTGTTATGAATGAGAATGTTGGCGAGTTGACTGAGGAGAATTTTGAGAAGACCATTGAGAATGGCAAGGGGTTTGCACTTGTTGATTTCTGGGCACCATGGTGCGGGCCTTGCAGAATGATGGGACCTGTCATTGATGAGCTTGCGGAGAACGTCAAGGGTGTGTCATTTTATAAAATAAACGTTGATGATCAACAGAATTTAGCTTCACGATTTCGTGTTTCTGGTATTCCATTTTTTGCACTTTTCAAGGATGGAAAAGTTGTGGCCAGTAGGACAGGTGGCACTTCAAAAGAGGTCTTTGAGGAGTGGCTGAATGAGAAGATGAAATAGTTTTACTTTTCTGTACCCAAAAAAGCAAGTTGTCGGATTGATTTTCACCTCACATCCTTCATTATGTAAGTGATATTGCATCCGTATCTGATGTCGGTGGAATTGTAATACATTGCATCGCTGACTTTGTTTGCGCGCTTGTTGTAACAACTGGCCATGTGCTCACGAGCAGTGACATTTTTATAGTGTGCAATACCACTTTTCATTGCTAAAATACGGCCACTGCCTGGGAAACCATCATCAAATTTTATGTCAAGATGTGATGCATTTTTTGAGTTTAAAAAGCCGACATGATTTCTTGATTTGGTTTTGTTATCACTGAATAGAGCGTTGTAATCCAAAGCAAACCCCTCTTCGTAGTGATACATCGTGATTGCGTTGTGCTTGTTGAGATAGCGTCTGAATTCCTCGTCATCAAATTCGTGTGGTAGGTTGTTGTTGAAGTAGGTGTTTGATGTTGCATATGCGTATTTCTTGTAGTGTTCCAGTGTCTCGCCACCAGCAAGCATGCGGTCAAAAAAGTAACCAGTGATTTGTATCCAACCATTGTCGTCAAATGTGGTTCTTATTGCTGTGCCCGTGTTCTGTTGCCAATGCCCGACAAGATAACCATTTCCGATGTTCGTGGAACTGTAAGGACAGAAATCGCCATCAATCTGATAATGCGTTAAGACGGTTGGTTGTGTTTCAATTAGGCCAGAGACTGACAACTGCGAGGCAACGGCGTATGGCGAGTAGGAAAGCCATCCAAACACGATTTGATCTGAGTGGTCTTGCTCGTTGTTGAGTGCAATGCAATTGCAGAAGTTATTATATTTTGTATTTTTGTAATTTGAAAAAAGTACATTGCGCGAGCAACGGCGATGGCCATAGCTCCCTGGGACAGCTTTGTAGGTGTCGTAAAACTGGTGGAAGGCCTTTTCATAGTAGTCCAATTCAAGAATGACTCTTTGGATTTTTGCGCGGTCAATGATGCTTCGGCTTATCAAAAGAATTCCACTAAGCGACGACAAAACAAGCAATACGACTGATAATTCAATCAAGGTGTATGCTTTTTTTATTTTATAGTTAAATAACTTCACGCTATTAATGTAAACTATATTTTTTAATAATCAACAAAAAGTTGATTATATGAGAGTGGGCATTATAGGACTCGAACCTACGATCTCTCGCATGTGAAGCGAATGCTCTAACCAACTGAGCTAAATGCCCGACAGTATTGTATGTAATGATGATTTTAATAATCAAGTGATTAGTCGTTGTAGATTTCGTGTTGAGCTTGACACTTCCTGATAAGTGCTTTGTCCTTGACAATACTATCAACGCGCTCGCGGACAAGCCCAAACAGATAGTTATACATTCCTTCTTTGGTTGAGAAGAACTTGTCGTTCAACACTGCTTCCAAGTCGCCTGACTGTATCAAGTTGTAGACAAGATTGACTGCGCGACACGATTTGGCCTCTTTTTCACTGAATAAGAACAGCGCCATAATGCGGTTGATAAATGGCAGTTTGTCTGACTTCAAGTTCAGCAGGCGCTTTGCCATGTTGAAGGCCAGTGCCGGGTCATTCAACTTGTGTTTGGCGATGTATGCCGAAGTTACATACCAACGCCAGTGTTTTTCTGGATCTTTCTCTGCAAAGTCAAGCAGGTAGTTCACAATATATCTGTTATCATCTGCATTTTGGCTGGCAGAGTAGTAAAATCCAGCGATTGATGGAACCCATTCGGATCGTGGATCAAGCTCGCTCAGCGCGTAAAACCACTTTTCAAGCTTTTCATAGTCATAATCTTTCAATGGTGTTGTCTCTCCGAATGTATCTCCTGCATTTTGCAGTTTGAATGAGTAAATGCGGTATAAAAGTTCTTTGTCGCCCATGCTGAATAAGTCCATTTCAAGCTTGCTTGGTGGAAGCGGTGTGATTGTGAAATCCACCTTTATTTTGTTCGTCCAGCCAGCCCACAGACAACATTCGAAGGCGAAAAATGCAACAAAAGCCATCCAAAATTTGTGTTCCACTTTGCGCGCAGTCAAGCTTTTTGATATGCCACGGTCAAAATGTTGCATGAAACGAGTTTCCATTAGGCGTTCAAAAGCCACTCCGATTGTCTTACGAGCAATCTTTTTTGTTCCATTTTTTACTGAGCCAATCTTGCTGACGGCTTTTTTAGCAACACCTCTTACCATCTGCTAAACATTAAAACTCTTTTTTCTTCAAATCAATTATTGCTGCGAACACAAAAATGCCACAGAATGCAAGTGTTTGTGTGAGGAAAAGCCCGATGCTACCGATTGTGAAATCGCTGTAAAGCAGCCATGATGTTTTTCCAAAGAGGTCTAATCTTGGCAAACAGATTGACAGCACACGCAAAATTGAGCTGAGAATACTGTACAAATCAAGTTTCAATGATAGTTGAATGTAGTAGACAAACGAGCCAATGACACGACCGATGATATACATCATTACACAGCCAGCTAAACTGTGGACTTGACTGTTGATGATAAGCGCACAACACAGCGTGAATGACAACATCAGAAGCCCTTCAAGATAGATGCTGAGCGCCCAGACAAGCAGCCCCGTGAACGATGTTTTGAGGAGTAATAATATGACGCAAACTGGCACCAAGAGTGTAAAAAGTGTAATTGCAAAGCCACAGAACATGGCAATGAGCACTTTTGTGCGTGAAATTGAGTGCGACAAAATGACTTCAATCTCGTGGTTTTCAAACATTCTTTTGATGTAAAATACGACAAAAACGATAAAACCAAGCATGACTGCAATGCGCGATATGCCAGCTGTATAAGCTATCCGAGCCTCTTGTGCCTCCACGACTGCGTTTGAACCGATGAAGCACGACAATCCCGCGCATATTAGCACAATGAAAGTTGTTCCCAAGAACAAAGCGTCACGTCTTGAAGCATAAAGTATTTGTTTGATTATACCGCGCATATAAACACCAGGGGGAGTAAAAAAGCCATTTTTTTATTTGCAAGTTTTATTTCACATCTTCCATAACATATAAAATATTACACCCATATTTGCTATCTGATGTAGAATTGTAGATTGCTCTGTGCGCCTCCGCAGCAATTTTATCGTAGCAATATTTAGGATCATTTACATTTTTAAATGCCAAAAATCTCCCACTTCCTGGTCTTCCATCATCAATTTTTGCGTCTAATTCTGATGTTAATTTTGCATCCATGGCAGCTTTGGCACTCGTTCTTCTTGCTTCGCCCGAACCAGTTGTTCCTTCCAGATATTTGAACATAATGGTATTGTGCTCTTTCAAATTTGAAAAGAAATTATTGTTAAAAAGTTCATTGTCGGTATTATAGTTCAAATATCTTTGCATGCCGTCATGTCCCATATTGCCAGTAACCTTTTTCCAACCCAAATATGAGATATAAATCTGCCTGTCATAACTTGACGAAGGAAACAGTGCGTGCATGTATGAAAAAGTATTCAGATAAACGTTGCCGTTGTTATAAACAATAGGTATCAGGTCATTTTCTGTGTTGGCAAAACCATAACCTTCCCACTTTTCTATAAGTCCAGCTAAATAAAGCAATTTCATTGAAGATGTGTAAGGACGTAGAGAATTGTAAGAGCCGTTCAGCTTCTTATCACGCATTTTTGTAACTAATGATGAGCTTGCGTTTTGTTGCCATGTGCAGTATCTTGTTCCGTCTTTGATGAATTCGGCATGCTTCATGCATGTTTGCTCATCCAAATTCCCCGGCACCACCCTATACGTATCATAAAACTGATGAAAGGCTTTCTCATAGTAATCAAATTCAAAAATAATACGCTGTATTTTAGCACGATCAACAATTTGTCTTCCAACAAGTAAAGAACCAACAAGAAGTGATAATATAAGAAGAACAATAGATAACTCTATAAGTGTAAAAGATTTTTTAAAAAGAGATGATGCAAAGCTTAAACTACTCTCTCTCTCTC
>JAFUUN010000118.1 GCA_017477855.1 Rickettsiales bacterium
CACGGTCAACGATTTTACGTCCAACCAGCAGCGAACCAACCAGCAATGACAAAATAAGCAATACAATTGACAACTCTACCAGAGTAAATGATTGCTTTACATTCTTTTTCATCTTCATAAAACAAGTTATAACAAAACAGTTATAACATAAACTATTTTTTTTGTTTGTCAAGAGATAAAATTGTTTATATCTATTTGTTCATTTTTTATATTGATTTTTTTGTTTATGAAAAATTGATATCGCGCGGCGCGGAGCGCGTTTGGCCGACGAGGAACGAGGCGCAGCCAAACGGCGAGGGCGTGGCCTCGGGCAGCGCAACTTACAAATCAAATGTTGTTGTAATAATTATGTCGGCAATACGCAACTTGACTTTTATTTTTCATTCACTTTCCTCGTTTGATTTTATATGTCTCTCGCGTTGAAAATTAGCAATATCAGTAAGAGTTTTGAAATAAAAAAAAGATTTAGTAAGAAAAAGACAACAAAAGTTGTTCTGAATAAGTGCTCCATTGATGTCAAAGAGGGCAGTATTTTCGGGCTTGTTGGACTAAATGGAATTGGTAAAACCACATTAATAAAAATCATGTTTGACATGTTGACACCAGACGGAGGAAAAGTTGAATTCTTTGGTATAGACCACAACAACGCTGAGGCCCGTAAAAATGTGTGCTATCTCCCTGAAAAGTTTTCACCATCACAGTATCTGACTGGTTATGAATTTTTGTCAATTTCATTGTCATTTTTTGGCAAGAGTTTGGATGAAAAAGAAGCCCAGAGAATAGCCAAAAGCATTGACCTTGATCCTAATGTTTTGCAGAATGTGATTGGTAAATATTCAAAAGGTATGGGACAAAAATTGGGTATAATTTCATGTCTGTTGAGTGGCGCAAAGTTGCTTGTGCTTGACGAGCCAATGAGCGGTCTTGACCCAAAATCACGTATCAAATTGAAGGAGGCCTTGAAGGAATATGCAAGCAAAGGGAACTCAATATTTTTCAGTTCACACATCTTGGAGGATATCGGAGAAATCTGCGATGACATGGCTGTTTTACATGGTGGAAAAGTGAAATTCAACGGTTCGCCAAAGGAATTCCGTGAGAAATTCAAGGCAGACACGGCTGAAAAGGCATTCTTGAACTGCATTGACGAGAAATAATATGGTGACATATCTCGTGTTGGCATTTTTCTTGTTTGCGCTGTATAATGTTATTGTTGAGCAAAACCTCTTCAAAAAGATCATTTTTTCGTCCATCATGCAGTCGGCGGTGATAGTATATTACATCATCGTGGTATGGAACCCATCATTGTCTGCACCGTTTTATACCAGTTCCAGCAGCAACATGTTTGTTGACCCAGTGCCACAAGTGCTTATGTTGACGGCCGTGGTTGTCGGATTTGCCACAACTGCTCTCGGGCTTGCACTTGTTGTGCGCATAAAAAGAAGGTTTGGCACAATAATGTATAACGAGCTGGAAGATAAGAAGGAAGCAGAGTTGAATAAGTGAAAGCTATTTCTTCTTCACCATGCTTTTTAGCATTTCCACATCAACAACTTTCAACACCAAACACAGACCAAAATGGGACATTCCGGCTACTCCAAGAGCTATCAAGATAGGCATAAACTTTGCCAAAGTCAAGACAATCACACATGATGAAATTGAAATCAACAGCACTTTTATGCAATGGATAAATAGGATTTTGTTGCCAAATAAATTGCCTTGTTTGTAGAGTAAAAATGCCGTCAAAAGCGATGACAAAACTTCACTCAATGTAGTGGAAATAATGACGCAATATTTCCCAACAACATTGAATAAAATTAGATTTGAAATTACATTGAAGCAAAGCGAAAATATGCCGATTTGCAGTGGAGTTTTTGTATTTTTCTGGGCGTAAAAGCACACAAACAGTATCTTTGAGAGGATGTTAAACGGGATTGACAAGGCATAAATGCTCAACATGGTGGCAACAATCTGTGTATCGGCAGAAGTGAACTCGCCGCGCTCATACATCAACTCTATAAACGGAGCCGACAACGTGGAAATCAACAGCGCGGCAGGGATTGCAAAAAAGGCCGCAATCATGAAGCTGGTTATCTGCGTGTGCTTGATTTCATCATGGTTTTTTGAGGCAAATGCCAAGCTCAATGTCGGCAAAATCGCAATGCTCAAACTGTATCCAATCAAGCTCAACGGGAACTGTCCTATTCTGTCGGCATAATACAAATGTGCGATGGTGCCTGGGAAATAGCTGGCAAAGATGTTGTCTACGAAGATGTTTATCTGCAAAATTCCGCTACTTATTACTGCTGGAAGTAGTTTTACCAAAAAGCTTTTTACATCACCTTTTTCACCATTTGAGCCACGAAATGATGGAAAAACCGCTCTACGAATGCATGAATATGAAAGAAAAAGAACTTGCAATATACCTGACAAAATCAGCATCCAGCAAAGGCACTGGCCAGCGTTCTGGAAGAATGAGTGAAGTAAAATTAGTCCCAGAGCAAGGGTCAAATTCATAAATGTAGACACAGACGCAAACTGCCAGAATGAGCCAATGCTGTTTAGAATTCCACCAAAAAGTGCCGCGATGCTAATGCAAATGATGTATGGAAAAGCAATGCGCGACAGGTTGACGGCCAGATTGAACTTCTCAGCATCATTGACAAACCCAGGGTTTATCAACCGCACAACAGTTGGCATGAATATCTCCATTATGATTGTCAATGCAGTCAGCGCGAGTGTCAGCAATATCATTACACGACCTGCAAAAATTCTGGCGCGCGCTTTGTCATCTTTGGCCTTCGTTGAGAAAAACGGCACAAAAACATTTGACATTGCTCCATCTGCAAAGATACGGCGAAATGTGTTCGGCAAACGGAATGCCACATAAAATGCCTCCGCAACAATGCCTGTTCCCAAAAAGCGCGCAAAGCATATGTCTCGCACCAGTCCTGCCACACGTGATAGAAAAATGTTTGCAGATATAACGAATGCAGAAAAAAATGGCTTCTTGCTGTGCTTGCTGCCACTATTTACAACTCCTCCCATACTCATAATTAATTATCGTTATTATTTTTATTACCATTATTTCCTTTGACATATACTCTTGTTTCTTTTACATTAACTTTGTCTTGTCCTTTTACTGTTTCATTTGTAATCTGAGTTTCTTTGCTTGTATTGGTTTGTTGTTTGATATTTTGTGTATGCACATTATTTGATATTTGATTTACAAAATCTGTTCTTTGTGCACTGTACCCTGATGCCATTTGATCTGATTTTGATGCTGCCGCACCATGTCTACTACCACCAAAGGATGGCAAATTCATGAGACCGCCAAATAAATTCCATTTGCTTTTACCTTTATCATCCCTTCCATCGTCATTGCTATCCTTTGGAACGCCAGATCTGTTAGCACCTTTATTCTGCATATAATCACTAACTGCCTTTGCGCGCATATTATCAAGCAAATCACTACCAACACCATATGTCTCTTCGTGACTGCTATTTTGGTTACTGTTTGTTCCACTTTCTCCGCTTTTGTTGTTATCTTTTGCGTTATTCTGCTCTTCTTGTAATTTTTGTCCTGCTGCTTGCTCTTGCCTCAGCCGTCGCATGTTCTTTGATACAAAATCACCATAATTGACAAGACCGTCAATTGTAGCATTAGCACCTTTAATAATACCATTTCCCGCAGCTTTTCCAACATCTGCCAATCTACTACCGACACCTTTTGTACTATTACTATTAAACAATTCTTTAACAGCACCTGTAAATCCTTGTTGGCCGCCACCAGATTTGTTTCCGCCTGCTCCTCCACTTCTGCTACTTCCATCGCTAAATCCTTTATTATATCCTTGTAGATAATCATTTTGCCCACCACTGTTCATAGGATTTCCAGGAATGCCTGATTGTGCGCCGCGTCTGCCAATAAAATTATTGCCTCGTCCAAACATTGAATCAAACTGTGAACCTATATCATCAAGTCCTCCACCTTTTCCACTCTGACCTCCTCCTTGACCAAACATATTGTTCATATTCGCTCCGCCTGTGCCAAGAGCATTCAAACCGCCAGTACCTTCTCTGCCAATGAAACCACTTCTGTTGCTTCCATCATTAAATCCTTGATTATATCCAGATTGATGCTCGCCCATCTGACCACTATTGTTTTCGTTAGTTTGCGTATTTTTACCTTTTCCACCGCCTGCAATACCCTTTACAGCGTTGTAAATACCTTTTCCAACGTTTTTGTAGATACTACCAATCGTTGAAGCAGATTCTTTAAATGCATCTATTCCGGACTTATAAGCCTCACTGGCCTTGCCCTCGAAGCCAACGCCAATTTTGGTGTCAGGTTCGGCACCAATCATTCCTTGAATTGAGCTTTCAATTGCATCACAGATACCCATCATTATCATAAATATAACCAGCGCGACAAGCAATTTTAGCAGCAAGAACCACATCATTTTGTATGTCAGTCCAGAAACCATTGGTCCGCGACCGATAAACATTTGAAAGATAGCGACCAATTTAAATCTATCCAGCAATTTTCTTGTCAAACAAGCAATTGGTGCATCACTTTCATTGCCATCATAGCACTCACTACTCACTCCATTACCAGAAAACATATGCTCTGTGATATATTTATCTTCATCGCCAAACATTAACCAATCAAGAACAAACAAAAATAATGATAATGTAATAAACGGAGTAATTGAGCCAGTCACATTTGCTTTAATGTCATCTATAAAAGTGGTCATTGCTTTTTTCGTTGCATCAAAAAGATACATGATAAAAACAATTGGTGATAGATATATCGTCAGCACAAGATTGAATATACATACGCAATATTTCTGCGTTGCACGTGCCAACATCATAAACATGACTACGCCAAGTGCTAAAAATAAACAAAATGCTATTACGCCGAATGGAAATGCCAGAATCAAGAATTTTGCAACTTGGAGCAAACCATTCAAAAGATCGGTAACCAGTGCATCATCATCGCCTGTTTTCATGTGTTCTACTGCATCAGCAAGAGTATTGTCTAACCCATTGCCAGACATAGAAAACGTTAAATATTGTATAATTTTGCAATCAATTTTATCCCAAAACCCAATGTGCGCATAGTTGTGCCAAAAGCCATTTTCTACTATGTTTGGATAATTAGCTTTTGCATTTGCAGCATTAACCTTGCTCACAAGATATTTTGAGTATTGAAACCTCTGGTACAAATCTGTGCCTTGATTTGCATCAACGAAATCGAGATCTACAACCCTTCCATTTATATCAATATCCGCAACAGATGTTGGAACAATTAAATCACCAATATCTGATGGAACGATATCACCTTTTTTTAATAAAGGAGAAGGATGCATTTGTTCATTATAAAGCTGAAAAAAAGGTCTCTTATCTTCTGGTTTGTCTTCAATAATACCGCTTTGTATTAAATCTGCCAATTTGTATCCAGCAGACATTTTTTTACCACTTGGACAGACATAAACAGCTTGATTTAAAGATTGAGAGTATATTTGGCGAGGTTCAGTTTCGCTATCGCATTTATTACCAATACTGCCACTATCGCAACATTTCGGTTTTAGTTCTCTTATACCAGCAGTAGATGTCGCTGTTCTATCTTTTCTCACATAATACTTATAAGGTCTTGAAAATGGCGGAACAGGAATAAAATCAACTCCTCTTGTATCACAGTGGCCCTGCAAACAAACATCAGTTATCACCCCATCTCTTACAAGGTGCCGTTCGCAATGAAATGCTTTTGGTTGAACAACACCATTTAATTCACATGTTAAACCATAATAATGACATTGTCCTCCTTCAACAACACCATAACACTTGCCGGGCAAATCAGATTCTGCAAGAGTTTTGCCAGCTGGTGGCAAACACGCTGGAAAATCCTGATTGCATCTCCCGTCTGAACCAATAGGCCCAAAACCCTTGTCTTTTGTTACAGCAGAATAAGCAATATCATTACCAAAAGAACATGCTTTTTCAACAAGATTGTTCTTTTTATCTCTTATTGTTCCAAAGACACCATCAACAGCAGTGACGCTTCCCTGTGCAACCTGCATAACTAATCTAAATAGTTGGTTCTTGGCACCATCATCAAAGACAATCAGCCAGCATAATGCCATTTTAACAAACATTTTAAGAAATTCATCTGGTTTTAGAAGCTTGGTATCACCATTGATAAATTTCCAACCGATAATAAAAAGCCAGAGAACCAAGAATATTCCAGCGACTGCCTTAATTCTATTCCTAAAAATATCAAACAATGTATATTCTAACTTAAAATTTCTTTCCTGAAATTCAGTGCCATCAACTGCATTATAAATCCTGCTTATTGTTTGATATTTTTCTTTCAAACCATCTCTAAATTCTTTGGCCTCTTCGTAGTATTCAAAAATGTCCGTTGTAGGAAAAGTTGTTGCATCTATTTGCGAATCTTCCTTATCAAAAGTTCTACTTAAAGAACCATTAAAATAATGAATAAATTTTTTTCCTTTTTTTGGCGATGTATTATTTCTGTCTGTCGTAATATCATCGTCTCGTTCACATACTTTTACACCAGAGTAGTCATGCTTAACTGGATCTCTGCAAACTGGCGGTATCCCGCTACAAGAATAAGCGCTGGTATTGTCTACCTTGGTTTGAAACTCACTGTCACAACAAAACATCATTGGATGAACCGATGGATTGTCAAAATATTTATCCAAAAACGTCACATTTGATTGTGTAAAAGCATATTTACGATAACCATTGCTTATACAATTACCACCAGCACCAACGGTATATTCAATTTTTACTGCATTTTCTTTTGTCCAAAGATCTCTTAAAAGGTGATAAATTTTTATTCTTTCAGGTATCGTAAAATCTCTTGCCAAGCGCGCATTTATATCCGATTGTGTCCTTCTAATATTTCCGTTTTTATCCACTCCAATAACATTTTCAATGCCAGTGACAATGTCGTTAACCAGCTTGTAATCATTCTTGTAATAATCTATTGTATTCTCTTTGTATGTTGTAATATATGTATGACCGAGAATTGGCATTTCAAAAATGTTTCTTGCTGTGCCCTCAATACACTGAACTATCGGTGCAGTAATAGGTAATTTACCTTTTGAATATCCAACCATGTCATTACATGAAAAGTGAAATATATTTGGTAGATCATTTGTTTGTTCGTATAAATCTCTAAATCTCATCACCCTGCAATGCTTTGCATATCTCTTTTGATATGTCTCTTTATTTCTCATTTGCAGTTCACCATTTTCCATAACAATTACACCATTCTCATCTTTGATATAATCTGGCTCTTCCAGAGTTCCGTGTTGTATATTATAAATACAAGGACAAGCACTATAAACACTGGCGCACAAAACATAAATATATCCAGGCGCATGATCTATAATGACATCATCAAACACCGTCCCACGTGGTAGAAAATCATAACGACCATAATTGTCTCTAACACAAAGTTTATCATACGCAGCTACGATATTTTCAACTGTTGGGAGTTTATTCATCAAGTCAAGGAGTTTGGCAATTTGTCTGTCAGTATACGGTAAAGGATGCCCTTGGCTTCTTTCGTCAAGACAAATATGGTATTTTTCTGCTTTCTTCTTAGCACTGCCACTTTTCATCCAAACATATAGACATTCCAATGCTTGTCCAATATTATTACCTATTATCAGACCAAGCAATCCAGCGTATGCAAAGCCAGCTATTTTTCCTCCATTATAAAGCAAACCCGAAACGGCACAAACTTGTGATTTATAGTTTCCACTTCCAGCAAGGGCAACAATGGTATCCCCAACAGAAGGTTGTTCATATCCATCACATCCAAGCCAATCAGCACATTTTTCCATTAGTTTATCTCCAACCGTCCAACCAAGAATTTCCTTTAATACACTTATCGTATCGGCGCGAGCTTGTGTGGTGAATGAATGTGTAAAAAAGAAAAAACAGCAAAGTATGCAAAGCAACTTCTTTTTCACACAATTTATCAGAATAAATAGCTAAAAACCAAGTTGTTATTTGCAAGTTTTTTATAAAAAGTATATCCACCTACCAAACAGAAAAATAGATGTTGCGCTGCCCGAGGCCACACCCTCGCCATTTGGCACCGCTACGCTCCTCCTCGCTACGCTCGTCGGCCAAATGCGCTCCGCGCCACGCAACACTACATCAGGAATTATTCCTTGACATTTATGATTATCAAAGTAAAAACTTAGTCAGTTTTTTTGTGTTGAATTAGTTGTATGGTAGATAAAAAGGAGTTGCAGGAAGGTACGAAAAAGGCAGCACAAAAGATTGATAAACTAAAAGAAGAGGGTTTCAAGCAAGCGCAATCAATTTTTAATATTGTCTTTGAGGTTGGAAAAAATGTATTTTTTGTCACAAAAACATTGCTTGGAAAACTGTTTTTTTTCTTAAATGCACTGCCAGAAAAGGCCAAAAAAAGAATAATCTCAGGTGTTGTGATGATTGTTGCATTTGCAGTTGTTGTGTCAATTGGCCAAATAGTTTATACAATCGGCATCTTTGCATGTGGATGTTTGATGATTTACGAACTCATTACAATGCTTGACAAAATCAAAGATAAAAGCAATCGCACATTTGTTCTTCTGCGCCGCTGGGGAATTATCTATATCGCAATTTGTTGTTTGTCTATTATCCTCGTTCGCAATGCAACGGCGCAAGGACTAAAAATCACATGGTGGATGTTTATCACTGTCTATTCAGTTGACACATTTGCCTACATCTTTGGCAAGAAATATGGCAAACTACAACTTGCACCAAAAATTAGTCCGAACAAGACATATGAGGGCGCAATCTTGGGGTCGTTCTGCGCGTTTTTCATATCAATGTTGCTCTACAAAGCGTTTGGGACATATTCAGAAGATGCATTTTCAGGTGAGAGCTTTGCAATTTTTAGCATCATTGTAATCATCCTTGCACAAATGGGAGACCTTTCTGAGAGCGCGATCAAGCGTCAATGTGGTGTAAAAGACAGTGGAACATTAATACCTGGACATGGTGGAGTATTTGACAGATTAGACAGCATGTTGATTGTTGCACCATTTGTATATATTATCTTGTTTTTAAATGGTGGAGTTTTATTCTGACATAGTTGTCCGAGTGGCAGTTTTGTTTTTTGCATTGTGGGCTGGTGGAATTTCTACAACCCTCTACGGGCGCCTACCGTCAGATACGCCAATTGGACCAGCTCACAAGCCAATGTGCGACCACTGTGGCAAAAGAATATCCTTCAAATACTTCATTCCAGTCATTGGCTACTTCCTCAGCAATGGTAAATGCGTTCACTGCCAACAGAAGATCCCACGCATATATCTTTGTATAGAACTCGTCATTACAGCCTATATCATGCTGCTGTCATTCAGGTTTAATGCATTTGATGAGGTGTTTATAACCAAAGCACTGTTCTGTGCTTACTTAATTACATTGCTGTTTATCTACCGCACACATCGCCAAATCAAGGTTCGCTTCATATGGATCCTCGCATCATGCATTTTGGCATATCGTGGCTATTCAGGCAACTTGCCCAACCTTATTGACTTATTCATCTGTTTCATCATTACCTATTTTGCATTTTCAATTTATGAAAAATACATCAAGCTTGAAAAAATTGAGTTTGTCATGTGTGTTATGCTTGTCATGCAACTTGGTTTTATTGTGGCAATTGTATTTTTCTTGTCGTCATTAATATTCATTTTCTTTCACAATTACATTTTCAAGAGTTCACCCGTCTACAAATTGGAAACACACCACATCGTTGAACTTCCAATTTATTCTTCACTTGTGCTTGCATTTATAATATAGCTTGACTGTAAAAATTGTTTTTCAATCAAAAGTTGTATGAAAGTTAGAACAATTTGTTTGTCATTGTTGCTGTGTGCGTTATTTAATCACAGCGCACTTGCAAAAGGAAAGGTTAAAAAAGCGCCACAAAAACCAAAAATCATTGGTGTTATTGGAGATTACTTGGTAAATGAAAACAACAAACATGACTATTCCAGCTGGCCGTTGCACGTCATGAGATACCAATATATTGACAACTTAGTAAGTGCATGTGAGGATGAAAATGTGGCTTTTGTAATGTTGACAAACACAAGTGAGCAAGTTGATAAAATTGCAGATGCAGTTGATGCAGTTATATTAACTGGTGGAGGCGGCGACCCGACAGGAAAAAGAGATAGATTTGAAAATCTCATGGTCAATAGCATAATTGAGAGAAAAAAGCAAATTTTTGCAATTTGTCGTGGTATGCAAATGATTAATCATTTTCTTGGTGGAGAGATAATTGAAATGCAGCCAGATCAGAAAAAGCGTCACAAAACTGCAACATACTGCCGTGACTGTAATCATACACAACATAGTGTAATTCTTGACGAGAACTCAAAGTTGGCCTCAATATTGGGAAAAACTAAAATACATGTGAACACAAATCACAATTTTTCTGTCGGAAAAATGGCAGATGGACTTGTCATAACGGGGCGCTCACCAGAGGACAATGTTCCAGAAGTTATGGAGATGAAAAATTATCCAAAATTCTTTCTGGCCGTACAATGGCACCCAGAGTTCCTATCGACAGATGATGATGTAAAAATGCTTCGTGCATTCTGTCATGCTGTGGCGGTGAATAAGTAGTTATTGTTGCGCAGCGCGGAGCGCGTTTGTGCGACAAACGAAGTGAGGAGCGAAATACAAACCGCGAGGGCGTGGCCTCGGGCGGCGCAACACAAAATTTAAAAAATAATTTTCTTGCAATAACCAAAAATTTTGATAAAATCTCAATGGTTTTTATATGAGTAGAGGTTATAATCCTGATAAAAACTCCCTTCATCAAGAAGAAATAGAATATTACAATAACATTGCAAGTGACAATGGCAAAGGTCCAGTCCGATTGCGAAAGCGCAAGAATGGTAAAAACAAAGAACAACAATTTAACTTTGACGTTAGTAAATATAAAATGGGCGCAAATTGTATTTTGCTGGACAGATTTTAACCAATGTTCTTAACAATTTTCTCCACTGTAAATCCAAAATATTCAGCCAAATCGCTTCCTTTTCCTGACTTCCCAAATTCACTAATATTCACAACTTTTCCATCTCTTGTCAAGTTTGCAAGACACAATCCAGTCCCTGCCTCAATGGCAACAAACTCTTTACTGTTAGAATATAAAATCTCATCTTGTGCCTGCTTTGAAAGCTGTTGCAAAAGCTCCAAGCAGTAGATACTCACAACTCTGATTTTCTTGTCTTGTTCTTCCAGCTTTTTGGCTACATTCACAGACAGTTCAACATCGCTTCCGCTTGTCAAAATTGTTATATCAAATGTTTCCGCGCCACCGCTTTTGTAGATAATATAAGCCCCATTTTGAATTTTCTCTGCCTTTTGATGCATCTGCGCCAAGTTCTGGCGGCTCAACACCATAGCACAAGGTTTTTTCAAACGCAAAGCTGTATTGTAGCATTCAAGCGTTTCTTCAATATCGCAAGGTCTAAATACAAGCAGGTCGGGTATTAGTCGCAAGCTGTCAAGATGTTCTATTGGCTCATGAGTAGCGCCGTCCTCGCCGACATAAAAGCTGTCATGAGTGAGAATATGTATCATCGGCAAGTTCATCAGTGCTGACATACGAATTGCAAGTTTGTATGTATCGCTAAACACCAAGAAGGTCCCTGAATACGGCACAAAACCGCATACTGAAAGCCCGCACATGATGCCTCCCATAGCGAATTCACGGATACCGTAATGGATGTAGTTCCCGCTCATGTCCGTTGGCGTAATTGGTTTGCATGCAGAGTTATAGGACATAATGCTGCTTCCCAAGTCGGCCGTTCCACCAATGACGTTCGGATTATCTGCTATAATTGCCTCCAAAACCTTCCCTGATGACTTACGACTTGCTTCTTTTTCCGCGTTTTTGAAATATTCCAAAATCTCCTCCTGCTTTGCCTGCGAGATTGACAATTTGCAGTCAAAAAACTCTTTCATTTCCGTCTTTTTGTCGCTCTTTTCAAACTCATCCTGCCAGCTGTTATAGTGCTCTTCATTGCGTTTCCAGAAGTTCCGCCAGTCGCGCAGAATGTCTTCCTCAACCTCAAATGGCTCGCATTTCCAGTCAATTTTCTGCTTGAAGTCAACATATTCCTCATCGCTCAGCGGTGCGCCGTGTATTTTATTGCTGTCCTGCTTCAAGCTGGCATAGCCAATGTGCGTGTGTGCTTGGATAAATACTGGCTTGCCGCAGTGTTTAGCGGCCTCAAAGCATGCGTTTATTGCATCAACATCGTGGCCATCGCATTCAAATGTTTCAAAGCCGTTGGACTTGAACCGCATCAGCATGTCCTCGCTGACCGCAATATCAGTGCTGCCATCAATGGTGATTTTGTTGTCATCGTGGATTACAATCAGGTTGTTCAACTTATGGTGCCCTGCAAAACTGCATGCCTCGTAGCAAACGCCCTCCATTAGGCATCCATCGCCAACAAGACAGTAGGTTTTTGCATCAAACAGGTTGCCAAACCTTGCCTGCAACATTTTCTGCCCCAGAGCCATTCCAACTGCGCTTGCAATACCAAATCCAAGTGGACCAGTGCTTATTTCTACACCTTCAAGTATGCCATATTCTGGATGTCCTGCTGTTTTTGAGCCAAGCTGACGGAACCTTTTCAAATCCTCTTTTGTTATGTCGCGGTAGCCAGCCAAGTATAGAACTGCGTAGAGCATCGCGCTTCCATGCCCTGCCGAGAGCACAAATCTGTCCCTGCCAAGCCACTTTGGGTCGTTAGGATTGAATACCAAATGGTTTTTGTAGAGTTCAGTCACAACGTCGCTTGCGCCAAGCACAATTCCTGTGTGCCCTGACTTTGCCTGACGAATTTGGTCTACCCCTAACACTCTGACTGCATTTGAATATTTGTTTCCGAAGGTCATAGTTTGAAGAAATGGGTGGTTTGTTTATTGTCAATGTTTTTATGGTGTTGCGCCGCCCGAGGCCACGCCCTCGCCGTTTGGCTGCGCCTCGTTCCTCGTCGGCCAAACGCGCTCCGCGCCGCGCAACTCATCCCTTGAAATCTAAAATTTCATTCTATATCTTTGATTGTATTCGTAATGGTTTTTAAGAAAAAAATTGATACGAGGAAATCTTTCCTTTTGCCAGTCATTCCAGTTATTGAGATTGTGGTATTTCCAAGCACAATTGTGCCACTATTTGTAAATAGGAGAATTTCCATCAGAGCATTAGAACAAGCAATCAGTACAAACAGTGATGTTCTTATTGTAACCCAAACAGAAAAAACGTTTGATGAGAAAATTAATGTAGAAAAGCTGCCAAAAGTTGGAACAATCTGCAAGATTATTCAGTCAATGAAATTGACTGATGGCACCATGAAAATCACGCTTGACTGCATCTGCCGCGGGAGCATTGAGGAATATGAGCGGACAGATTGCATCCGCGCAAAGACATATCTTCCGCAAGTTGCAAGTATCAATCCGATCAAGGTGTCGGCGCTAATGAAGGAATTGCAAGATGTCTTGAAGCGCTACATTGAAAACAATGGAAATAAGTTTTCACAGGATGTCATACAAAACCTTGAAACTATCAGTGATCCTGCTATTTTTGTAGACATCGTTTCATCACGCATTGATGTGGCAGATGAGGACAAATTGTCAATCTTGGGCGCAAACCAGTTGGAAGACAGAATTACAACTCTGATAGATGTATTGACACGTGAGAATGAGATTGAAAAAATGCAGCGAGAAATCCGCAAGCGCGCAGACAAAAACATCGCCAAAAACAACAGGGAATATTACCTCAAAGAGCAAATGAATGTCATCAAGAAGGAGCTTGGCGAGGGAGAAAACACCAATGACTTAATAGATAAATATGAGAAAAAGTTGGCAGAAAAAAAACTACCAGAAAAGGTTGTTGATGTTGTTAAAGAGGAGATAAAAAAGTTAAAATATCTTGGCACCATGTCAAGCGAGGCCGGAGTTGTCAGAGGTTATCTTGATACAATTTTTGAGCTCCCATGGAACGAGGAGACGCCACTGAATAACGACTTTCACAAGGCAGAAAAGATATTGGAGGACAGCCACTACGGCATGGAAAAAGCAAAGGAGAGAATACTTGAAAGCATCGCTGTGCAAATCAAAACTGGCAAGCAGTCAAAGAAGAATATATTGTGTCTATATGGCCCTCCGGGAGTAGGTAAAACCAGTTTGGCAGAGGCCATGGCAAAGGCAACTGGACGTGAATTTGTAAAGATTGCGCTCGGAGGCGTATGTGATGAGGCGGCTATTCGTGGGCACAGACGGACATATCTCGGGTCAATGCCGGGGAAGATTATCAAGGCGATGAAGCAGGCCAAGACAACAAATCCGTTGATACTTCTTGACGAGCTTGACAAATTAACAAACGACAATCGTGGAGACCCAGCCAGCGCACTGTTAGAAGTGCTTGACTACCAGCAAAACAGTAAATTTGTAGATCACTATCTTGATTTTGAATACGACCTGTCAAAAGTTATGTTTGTAGCCACAGCAAACAGTTTGAAAATCTCTGCACCACTGCTTGACAGAATTGAGCTCATCAAGGTGCCAAGCTATCTGGAAAACGAGAAATTCAAAATTGCAAAAAAGTATATTCTCCCGCGCCAGATGGAGGAGAATGGTCTTTCCAAAGAGGACTGCAAAATCAGTGATGGTGTAATAACTGAAATTATCCAGCATTATACTCGTGAGGCAGGAGTGCGTGATTTGGAACGCAAACTTGCAAAGCTATGTCGTAAGGCAGTGATAGAACAACTCAAAACCAAAAAGCCAGTCATAATCTCCAACAAGAATGTTAAGAAATATCTCGGAGTGCAGAAATACGACCATACCGTCATTGAGCGCAAGGATTTTGTGGGTGTTGTCAATGGTTTGGCCTACACAGAAGTCGGCGGAGACATTCTTATGATTGAGGCCGCAAAGCTTCCAAATGGCAAGGGTGAGATAAAATACACCGGTGAGCTTGGAAATGTCATGAAGGAGAGTATCCAGACAGCATTCAGTTTGGTGAAGTCCAAAGCCAAAGAGTTTGGAATTGACACAAAGGAGCTCAAAAATATTGACATCCACGTGCACGTGCCAGATGGTGCGACTCCAAAAGATGGGCCTTCTGCCGGAATTACAATTACCACGGCCATTGTGTCATTGTTGAAAAACAAGTGCGTATCAAAACATCTTGCAATGACAGGAGAG
>JAFUUN010000119.1 GCA_017477855.1 Rickettsiales bacterium
AACATAAAAATTGCAGTTTTGCCAAAAGATTATGATAATGACAAAATCTTGATGGCTTTGGTGTCAATGACGTCTCCACCAACTCTCTTTGTTGCAAAGTAGACAATAAATGGTTTGGATGAATATGGATCACGCTGAATTTTGATGTCGCTGCGGTCAACGATTTGATAACCTTTACGGAGATTTCCATAAATCACAGCATCGCCATTTGATGTATCCATCTCATTGCTTGCTAAAATTGGTGTGCCAAAGATCATATCATAATTACCATTCAATGCACCAGGTGTCCAGATATATCTGCCACTTTCATCTTTGATTGAACGTATTGCTGCCAAGTTTGCTTTTGATGTGATAAATGCAGTTTCACCTTCTTTTTCATATCTTCCATCCAATGCAGCTTGTAATTGCAACAAGTTTTCAAATGTTATTGCACTACCACCGGAAACTCTCTCAATTTGGTTGCTACTTGTCCCATCTTCATATGATAAAATACCAACTGGTTTGTTTTCTCCATCACCATTGAAGAATGCATTGTCTTCCTTTGCAAGGAGAATATCACTCAACAATTCAGCCAACCAGCTTTCATGGTCAATTTGGTCGTCATCAATCATTTTCTGGGTCATTTTTGGTTGAGCAGTTAATTCATGCACTTTAATTGTTTTGCGAGTAAACGCATCCGTTTCTGGCGCAACTGTGCGTTCATCACCCCATGAAGCTGCAATATCTGTTGTATATGCTGCAACATCCAAACTGTCATTTGAGATATTAACAATACGTGCTAACTGACGAATTGGTGAGTTTTTATACATTGAATTGGCTATAATGCTATTCATTGAACTTGTAATTGCAAAACCATTTGAATCACATTTTAGCAAGTTCTCCATGCTGTTGTTACTATTTGCGAGATTTATCAAATCACTTTCAATACCTTTTCTAATATATTTCAAAAATGCATCTTTATATTGTGATTGGAATTTTGCATCCTCGCTTTCCTTTGTTGTAAAGGCCAATGGCAATCTTTGTCTGCGGATTGTTGCCTCCAAGTCATCAAGATTTTCATTGATTTTTTGTACTTTGTTTTTTGTAATAACATCGTCACCGAGCTCTCCATCTCGTAAAAAACTCAATGCCTGACTATACTCTTCTATTGCTTTTTTTAATTCACTTGCATTCATAATTAAAAATTAAAACATCATGTCTTACGAATGCCAACCCAATTATGGAAGTACTTTTTTTATGTTGCGCTGCCCGAGGCCACGCCCTCGCCATTTGGCTGCGCCTCGCTCTTCCGTCTCCGCTCCGCTCCGACCCGCTCGGCGGCCAAATGCGCTCCGCCCCGCGCAACAAATCTATATTATTTTCATTTATATTGCTTTACTCTTCTTACTCTTCCTCCTCTACAAACGCTTTTAACGCCCTCTTCCTCTCTTCAATCAGCTTTCTCTTCTCGTTTGTTTTCACTTTCTCCGGCAACTTTGAATTATTCAACACCGCCATTTTCAACTTTGCAACCAGCCCATCAATGCTTTCATCTGTTCCATATCTACCACAAAACACCGCTTGATTTTCTTCCTTATCTTCCAGCAATGTATTCAAAAGCTCTCTATTTTTCTCCCCAAACCTGCAAATCACATTTTCATTTATATCAAAATCTTCCAGCAACTCCTTATTATTCAACAAGTACGCCAAAATATTCTTTTCCAGTGTATCCACATTATTCCCACTGTGAATTGACGGCCTTTTGTAGTTCGTGTATCCAACCCTCATTGTACTACGTGCATGTTGCAATTTCCAGAATTTGTCCTTGAATATGTTGATGTAATTCTCCCGCAAAATCTCATCTGGTATCCTCCTTATCAAAGACATAACATCGCTCTGCATTTGTGCCAAAACATTTGGATTGGCCTGTTTGCCTTGTTCTATTCCATATTGTTTGCATTTTGACAAAAACAAAAACTCATCAATCAAAATTGCCTTATCAAATTGCTTTTGTAGCTCTTCCGTTGTATATTTCTTCAAATATTCATCACAGTCTTTTGCACCTTCAAGCATGCAGAAGTGTGGAATTATTCCACTTCTCAAAATCGGAAACATCATCTCACATGCTCGCAGAGAGGCCTTGTGCCCTGCATTGTCGTTATCAAATACAAAAATTGGCTGTTTGCAATAGCTTATAATCAACTTCAAATGCTCGTCCGTGATGCTTGTCCCCAGTGGCGCAATGCCAGTGTTTATGCCTGCTTGTGCCAGCGCAATGACATCCATGTAGCCCTCAACAATGATAAATTGCTTGTCCGCAGTGAGTGCTTGCTTTGCATTATACAAATTGAATAAAATCCGTCCTTTTTTGAAGTAAAAATTCTCCGATGAGTTCAGATATTTAGCCACCTTGTTGGCCTCATCTGTGGTGCGGTAAATCCTTCCACCAAATGCTACAATTTTCCCGCTTGGATTGGTAATTGGTATCATTATTCTGTCGCGGAAGAAGAGATATTTCTCATCATCCTTCTCACTTTTACGCACCACGCCACTATCCAACAGCTCTGCCTCGCCAATGCCATGTGCCTCGCAATATGTTTGCAGTGCGCCCAAATCATTGTTTGCCAGTCCAATTTTGTATTTCTTAATGGTCTCATCGGTCAGTCCACGCACCCCACTGACATACAAGCTTGCATCTTGGTTTTGTTGAAGCTCTTGTTCGTAGAAATCCGCAATCACCGACATGGTCTTATAAAACGATGCCTGTTGCTTGATATGCCCTTCGTCCTGCGTGATGTATTTGCTCTTGTCAATGCCAAAAAAGTCGCACAAATAGTCAACGGATTGCAGGAAATCGCAGCTTCTTATTTTCTCCACAAACTTGAAGACATCTCCACTTTCTCCGCATCCAAAGCAGTGATAAAAACCCTTGCGCTCATCTACACTGAATGATGGCGTCTTCTCATGATGGAATGGACATCTTGCCTTTTTTCTGCCAGCTCCAGCATTCTGCAAATGACAAAACCTCTCTATGACCGAGCTAATCCCGCGCGCCTTTATGTCCTCAACGAGTTGTTCGTAGTTGGTGCGTATATCTGACATATCAATCTGCCTGTGCTATGACTTTGCGGTTTTCTGATGGGCCATTTTCTTCGTTGAATACACATACAAGCTCCGCACCTTTACGCAGAGTAAATTGATCTTCAACCGTATCTACATATACATATTCTCCACTGATGCGTGTCCTGATTGGTGTTTCTCTGCCCATGTGGTCTATGCTGCTGATGACTGGTATAACCGCGTTGTTGTTTGCAAACCTGAAAAATGTCTTCTTACCATTATCAAATGCCATGACCGGTGTAATGCCTTTTCCATTCCCGGAGTAGGTATATTTTGTATTTATTTCACCAACATTTGCAACCATATCTGTATCGCGTTTTTCATATTGTTGAATGGCGCGTCCAGTTGCCAAGGCCATGGCATTCTCATTGAGTGTCACCTTTGCCGTCTTTGGAGGAATATCAATGCTCTTTAAATCTGGGTAGAAAAACTGCAAATATTGCGTAATCTGTGCATCACTGACGCTGTCGCTGTCTTCATCGCTTGACATAATCTCAAAGAAGTATTTGCGTCTGTCTGTGATGATTATCATATTGGTTTTTACGCCCGGCTCCGTAGCTTTTATAAAAAGTTGGTTGTCAATCAATCGCGGAGTGCTCCATCCAGCAGGATTACCAAACGTGATAATTCTAACATTTTCGCCCTCCTGCAATTCAAGGATGGACTGGTAATTTGTCATAAATTTGATTTGGTAGATTTCATTAGGGTTATACACATATGTCTTTATTCTTGTATCACTTGGCATTGGTGTATTTCTGTTTAGTATTTCTGCGCGTGAGACGCTATTTTTAGCACAGAACATTGCCGCCGCACACATCAAAACAAACAAGTATTTTTTCATGCAACCAATCATATTACTGTGGTTTATTCACCGTTGCTGCTGCTGTTGGAGCTGTTCCTGTCGTTGACGCCGTTCCATTTGCTTCTTCGGTGGCTAAACGTGCTGCTTCTGCATCTGCACGCTTTTCTTCTTCTATTTTCTTCAACCGTTCAACTTCTTCCGCATATGCGCTTTTGGCTCTTTCTGCAAGTTCTTGTTTCTTTCTTTCTGCCTCTTCATCGCGCTCTGTTTCTTGAACGAGGGCGGATTTTTTTTCCACAACTGGCGTAAGTTTATATGCAGTCACCTGGAAACCAAGAGGATTTATACGCATATCATCAAGTGTCATTTCAAAGTTAGCGAATCCAAATGTAACTGCAAGGTCAAAGTCCTCAGATTTTACAACAACTCCGTCACCTTCAAGCGTTCGTGTTATTTTCATTTTCACCCTGTTGTCCGCCATATACTGCATGCTTTTTACTTCAATGGAATATCTTGAAATTTGTCCTGAATTACGAAGTTCTATTAACTTATTTGCAGCATCTTTTGTGTATGCATTATAAATTCTTCCAGATGTCATTACACGGACATAATTGATATCATCCTCTATGGTTGACAAACGCGGCGCTTCACGATGATCAAGATATTGCATCAACATAGCTTCCTTGACTGCTTCACGTGCTGTATATTCTTTCTTTCCTTGGCTCTCAACAATAGTCATAAAGCCAGTGTTTTTGTCATATTCAATCAAAAACGGCGCTGCGGCCTTTCCCTCCTGTAATTTTTTGACGATGACAAGACATACAAGTAGTGCTACAAGTATTAAAATTGTGAAAAACATGAGAAAATTTCGTTGTATTGCTACGGCAGAATAGCGCTCATTATACCAATTCTGCATTTCTTCGGCACCACCAATTGCCTGCTTTTTACCACCAAAAAATCCCATGTGGACTAAATAACAGCTATCGCTCCGACAAAAATTATAATATGCAAGGGGAATTTCATCTATACATCCATAGAACCATACCCACCCCCGTAATGCTCATCATGGTTTCAAACTGCCAATTGCCGAGAAGATGTTTGTTTTGCGCCTCCATCAGTTCCTGCTCCAATTTTTCACCTTTGAGGAGCACCATTTCCTCAACAAAATCTTGTGTAATTGCCAAAATTTCGGCCACACTCTTGAATGCGCGTGAAGTTATTATTGCCTTTTTTTCTTCTGCCAGTGTTTGAAAATTATTCTTATCTATAACACTATTAAAAATCTTTCCATCAAGTTGTAATTTTGCTAATGTATTTCGTAAAAAAGCGGCTTTCACAGGAGATTTTTCTACTAAAATGAAGTGCTTTTTTACCCCTAATGTCCTCATAGCAATTGCCAGTGGGATTGCTGGAAAACCTCCGCCACTGCCAAGGTCAATGACAATTTCACTGGTGCTATTTGTAAGATAACTCGTCAACTGCAAGCTGTCTAAAATGTGCCGCTGCCAAATGGACGCAACTGTGTTCTCGCCGATGAGGTTATGCTGCTTGTTTTCTTCCAGAAGGAGACTTAAAAATGCCCTTATCTGTTCCAAAAAATTCTCGGTTTGCTTACCAAAAATGCCTTCAATATATGCCTTTTCCTCTGGCTTTATTTCAGCAATATAACTATTCGTAGCCAAGAGTTTTGACCTCATTGTAGATTTTATCCACTTTGTTGTTAAGTCTCTGGATTTCTGACAAGATATCCCTCTGAGACATTGTGCCATTGTTCATGCATCCGCAGTTATTGTAATCAGATGTTGTTGTCACTACGCTCACTGGTTGCTCTCTATACACTGTGGTTACTGGCTCCGTCCTGTAAATTGTGCTTCCGCCATCACCATATTCAACTGTGCGAGTTTCTTCGTAAATTTCTCTACCAGCACACGATGAAAGTATAACGGCTGCCGCGGCCAATACGATTGTTGCAAAAACAGGTTTAACATTCAAACTTGTCATAAACCAACCAATAAATTATTTCTTTTTTGAAATATGTTTCCTTTTTTTATCCTCCTTATCTCCCTCCAAGCCTTCTTTAAAAGCTCTCATGCCGGAGCCAATGTCCTTCATTATACGAGGAATGCGCCCAGCTCCAAACAGAACAAGCACAACCGCAAGGATTAGGAAAATCTGCCAAGCGCTCAACATATAACAAAAAATTACGCAAGATGAGCGTATGCTTTGTTAGCAGCGGCCATCTTTTGTATTGTTATTTTCTCCTTGTATGCCTCGCCTTTTTCCTCCATGGCATCCATGATTTCCTGTGCCAAGGCCTTATCCATGTTTATTCCCTTCTTTTTTCCAGCCGCCTTTTTTAGCAACTTCATTCCCATAAAAATCCTCTTGTAAGCAGGCAATTCAACTGGAACTTGATAGTTTGAACCACCAACACGACATGTTTTTGTTTGAATTGTTGGTCCGACAAGCATAATCACTGCTTCAAAACCTTCTGCGACTGTGCCGTATTTCTCAATCAATTTGTTCTTGGCTTGCTCCAAAGCGCCATAGACAATTTTCTCAGCAACCTCTTTTTTACCGTCCTGCATGACTGCATTGATGAAGCGCGTAATCAACTCACTCTTGTAGCGTGAATCAGGTAAAACCTTTCTTGGATTTCTTTTTTTACATCTTGACATAAACTAAATTATTTCTTGGCCTCTTTTGGTCTTTTCATACCATAAATAGAACGAGCTTGTTTTCTATTTGCAACACCTTGGCAGTCTAAAGCTCCGCGGACAATGTGGTATCTAACACCAGGCAAGTCACGAACACGGCCACCTTTTACCAATACAACACTGTGCTCCTGCAAGTTGTGTCCCTCACCTGCAATATATGCAATGACTTCGGTGCCGTTTGTCAATCTGACACGTGCAACCTTACGCAGAGCTGAGTTAGGTTTTTTTGGTGTTGTCGTGTAGACCTTCAAGCAAACTGCACGTAATTGTGGGTTTCTCTTCAACGCTGGGCTCATTGACTTATATTCTGTTTTTTTGCGCCCAAACTTCACTAATTGGTTAATCGTTGGCATTCACTAAACTAATTTACAGTGCCTCTTTGGAAGCGAGATTTTTATTGTCAAGGGAGATTTTAAATAATGCCATGGCCTCGGGCAGCGCAACATAAAAAATCGCCCGTCACATTTCTGCCACGAGCGACCTGTTTTTTATTTACTTATTAGAAACTTAAATCTAATAAAGACATATCACTTCATGTCTTCCATGACATAAGTGATATTGCAGCCATGTTTTAAATCTGTTCCAGAGTGATAAATCGCCTTATCAACTTGGTCAGCCATTTTGTCATAGCAGTTTGCCAAATGTTCATCTTCTGTGGCGCCCGGTTTGTGAGCATTTCCTCCTTTCATTGCCAAAATTCTTCCTGTTCCTGGACGACCATCGTCAAGTTTTGCGTCAATTTCACTGGCTAATTTAGCTGGCAAAGCGCTTGTTTTTGGCACGAGCACATCTCTGGAAACCGTTGCCTGACGCAAAATTGTCAGCGTGTTGTGATGGTTCAGTGCTCTTTGATATACCAGATTTTGGAACTCATGTGGCATGCTTGAATTTGAATAAGTGTTGCTTCCACAGTAGGTCCAATCACTGAAATTCTTATATCCGCCATGTTGAGCCCATTTGTCTATATGGTATCCCATTGGCTGGATATATGCAATGCTATCATACGATGAATATGGGAAATAGTGTGGGCCAGTTCCGTTGTTAAATCCTCCGTTTGTGTTTCCACTGATAATAATTGTTTTGTCTCGATTTACTGAACATTGATAACCGGGATTGTTCCAATTACAACCTGTGCTAGTTCCAATACCAGCTGCATAAAGATTTTTATCTCCCTCTATCAATCCAGCAATTTGCATTTGTTTCATTGCATTAGAAACAGAGCCGTAAGCCAAATCCCCACCCATCACAGATTGGTTGCGTCTGTTTTGAGTAAGAAATTTACCATTGCAATTTAAAGCATTTTTGAATGTGGCATATTTATTGCAATCACTTACAGACAGGTTGCCGGGTGCAACACGATAAGTATCATAAAACTGATGAAACGCTTTCTCATAGTAATCAAATTCAAAGATTATTCTTTGAATTTTAGCACG
>JAFUUN010000120.1 GCA_017477855.1 Rickettsiales bacterium
CGCTACGCTCCACTTCGTCCAGCAAACGCGCTCCGCGCTGTCGCAACACCATATTTTTTTCACACAACCCTTGAAAAATATTTTTTATTTTCAATCAAATCAGAAAACCTGTTTTATGTCGCCAATGGACGCATTGTTGTCAATATTGTTTGGGCTCATTTTTGGTAGCTTTGCAAGCTGTATCGGATGGAGATTATTCAACGACAAAAAGCACATCACTGGAAAAGGTTCTGGGCGCTCCGTCTGCTGTCATTGTGGACATAAGCTTGGTTTTCTTGATTTAATTCCGCTAATCAGTTTTATATGTCTATGCGGAAAATGCAGATATTGTCACAAGAGAATTCCGCTGCTCCACATATTCGCCGAAATTCTTGTCCCATCTGCATTTCTGCTGTCAGTATATTTGTTTGATGGGATAAACCAGCAGAGTGTCCTACTGGCCATTATCGCATGGTGTTTGATAACCCAGTCAATCGTTGATTGTCGTGTCATGGTGTCATCGGACATAATCCACATAATCACCTTTGTGGCAGCATTTTTATTAGCCAAAACCTTCGAAATCCCAAACAAGGAAATTGCAATTATGATAGTCATGGTGTTCTTTTTGTTCGTGGCACTTGGACAAATCATGAAAATTGTCCTCAAAAAAGACAGCTTGGGCTTCGGTGATGTAAAACTTTTTGTCGCACTGGCACCCGTCATGAACTTGAACGATTTTGTTCTTTTCCTTGGATTAACTGGTTTTTCTGGAATAGTTTTTTATATTATTAAAAATAAAGTTATTCCGCTTTTAATGCACAATAAATCAAGTAAAAACAAGGAATTTCCATTTATACCAGCAATAGCTTTTGGTTTTATGCTTGACATGTGTATAAAAATAATTATAATTTAGGTACTTGTTTACCATGAAGGAGAAAAAGACATTAAACAAAGTTGTTGCTTCAACAATGTTATTTTTGCCATTGAGCACGTTAAGTAGTTGTGGTTATCACGTTGACCAGTTCTTATATCACGATGCAGAATTGAGGTTGCATGAGTATGAAATAGCAGCAAAAATTCGAAATGTTGATGGAAAAAAGATACAGGCCAGCAAAAAAGCAGGTATAAAAGTCATGCAAGCATCTGATGCAATATATGCCCCAGAGGAACCAAAGGCGATAGAAGATAAGATTGTATCAATTAATGTCACGGAGGAAGTTCCTATTGTTGACTTGATTATGGAACTTGCCAGAATGTCAGGCACAGACGTTCAGATTGATCCAACAATCGTTGGTGGTGTTAACTTGAATGTAAAAGACAAACCTTTACGTTATGTTTTCAACCGCATTTGCGGTCTTTCAGACACCCGCTACAAGGAGAAAAATGGTATTTTGATTTTTGAGAAAGATGTTCCTTATGCAAAGACATATGAGCTAAACTTCTTAGACATGACAAGAAGTAGTTCATCATCAATATCATTAAGCACATCTGGTTTAAGCTCAGAAAATTCAACTGGTGGTGGTAGTTCAAGCGTATCAACCTCATCATCCGATACATTTTGGGACGATGTCGTGAATGATGTTAAACAAATTATTGAATCATCTGATAAC
>JAFUUN010000121.1 GCA_017477855.1 Rickettsiales bacterium
AGTCGCGCCGTATTGCGGGCATTCATGGCCGCAGAATACAATGCATTGAACGCAGGTGTCTTGCCAATGAAATCACCGTATTTTGTCTCCATCGCCCAGATTGTCAAAATAGCATTTTTGTCAACATAGAACAAGTCTTCCACTGTTTGCAGCTCCTCCTGATATATCCTTTTATAAATCGCGCCCTGCTTGGCCCGCTCTGGAACATTATATCTCTCTATGAAATCCATGGTGGTCCTTTTTCTAACTTCCTTATCCTTCGCCACCGTCATTTTGATGTGTTCAAGATTGTCATAAATATACTTTGTCAGACCCTCGCTGATATTATTCGCTTGCAATGATTTTAGGATAAACTTCTTCAAGTTGGCCTTCCTTTCTTCAAGCGCCTTGTTGATTTTCTTTTGAACACTTGGAGCAACATTATTCTTTGGTAGACATTGTGCGGCAACGCCCTTACCTTTTACACTCACTCGGATTGGTCTGTTTCTCTGCATTTCATCTCTGCTGTCAATCAATTTACTGATATTTCTGTCACTTATTACACCAATGTGTTCGTTTTTTTTTGTTTCAATCTTCGCTACAATGCCTTTATTTTTGTTCTTCTGCGCTTTTTTGACGTTTTTCTCTGCCTTTTTTACGCTCTTTTTAACCGCTATTTCACGTTTTACAGCAGCTTTTTGCTCCTGTTTTATTGCCTTTTCATTTGTTTTTTTAGCTGAACTGGCAGTTTTAGTGTTCTCCTTGCCAGCCGAGAAAGCCACATTTTCAGCCATCCCGCCAAGCAAAGCGACAACCAAAACTACCAATGGAGCCCTTTTCATATTATTCACCGAAGCTTGTCAATGATGATTTGACATCGTTAACATCTGATTTTGCTTGATTTTTTGTGTTTTTTACTGCACTTTTAGCATTTTTCTTTGTGTTTTTAACTTTGCTTTTTGCGTTGTTTTTAGCATCAGCAATCTTTGATTTTGCATCTGCTTTTGCATCAGATGCGCTTGATTTGCTATCTCCTTTGGCTGTATTAACAGCTGTTTTAGCATTGTCAACTGTTTTAGAAGCCGTGTCAACGGTTTGTTGAGCGCTACTAATGCTGTCCATAACACCTGCCTCTGCCTTTTTAACACCTGCAACAAGTGCTAACGACAAACTCAAAGAAGCTATTAAAACTCTTTTCATAAATAACAAAATAAAACTTTAAACAAATGCAACTCTAAATGAAAATAATAAAATGCAAGAAGGAAAATTGATTGACATGTTGCGCAGCGCAGAGCGCGTTTGTCCTACGCTTTGCGTAGGGTTACTGCGACAAACGAAGTGCAGAGCGAAATACAAACCGCGAGGGCGTGGACTCGGGCGGCGCAACACTAAATTACTATTGTACCAATGCTTAAAAAGTTATAACCTTGACAATTATATTCACATATAAACAATCGCAAGTATGCTTATGGTCCAGAGAACAAAAAAACAAAAAATCATGTTATACATTGCATCAGTTTTAACACTGTTTTTAATGTTCTGGTTGGGGCTATTCATGGGTTGTAAATTCTGCTGCGCAGGAAAAATGAAAAACAGTTATTTGAACCGTGAGATTAAATTCTACACAGTCAAAAAGCACATTGGTAAACAAATGGCAGAAAAAGAAAGAAGCGCTATAATGATTTTCAAAACAAATTCTGAGCGTTGCTTGCAGGAAAACCTTGCTGGTGATGAAAAAGAGAAGTTAGAAGCCGTCAAGAATGAGGTTTTGGAACTTGCCAAGGATAACACAAGCATCCGCTTCAAGCTCAGTGATTTGAAATCAGGGAAAGACGCTGATTCTCTTGCTAAGAAAGTCAGAAGATGCTTCATGGAAACAAAAAAACACATGACAAAAACAGATCGCCGTTTGTTGCACTCAGCTATCACCAAGATGAAAATAGAAAATATCATTGAGGTGTTTTATGGGATAAAATAAGGTATTTCTGTTGCACTACCAAGGCCGCGCTCTCGCGGTTTTCATTCTCCTTGATTAACCCGTCATCACTCCGTTCCGACCAGCTTGGAGTGAAAACCCTTTCCATGCCGCGAACAACATGCTGTCTTTTCAACGCGATATCAGCACAGTGTTTTATTTCTTGACAATTATACTTATCAAAAAAACGTCTTACCATGGAAGGAAAAAAGTCATTTGAGGCCATCATTGGAGCAGTTATCCTGTTGATTTGCGCTTTGTTCGTGTCGCACACTGTGAAGATTGGAAAAATCCAAAAGCGCGAGACATACAAAAACGTTTTGCATGCAAAATTCAACAATATAGATGGCATAAAAGTTGGTAGTGAGGTAAAGATTGCAGGACTACGCGTCGGCATGGTTGAAGAGACCACACTCAATCCGAACACATTCCAAGTTGAAGTAAAAATTGGCATCAAAGAAGGCTTGAATATTCCTACCGACTCTGTGTTAGCAGTCACAAGTAGCGGGCTGTTGGGCGGCAAGTTTTTGAGTATCAAGCCGGGCGCAGACGACATGTTCTTGACAAATGGCTCGTCATTTTCGCTCACACAGTCAACAATGAACTTGGAGGACCTCATCGGCAAGGTTGTTGCCGCCTTCACGAGTAAATAGTAGGCAGATTTTGCAATGGATAAACGTTTTTTTGACGAAGTACAAGTATTCATGCAGGCAGGCAACGGTGGAAATGGCTGTTGCAGCTTCCGCAGAGAGAAATATGTTCCGCGTGGAGGCCCAGATGGTGGCGATGGTGGCAAAGGTGGAGACATCATCCTCGTTGCAAAGAGCAATTTGAATACATTGCTGTATTTTCACTATAACAAACATCATCGTGCGAAAAGTGGTAAAAGTGGCGCTGGCGCAAATATGACTGGCGCAAACGGCGAGAATATGGTGCTCTGTGTACCGCTTGGGACACAGGTTTTTGATGAAAACGAAGAGGTTCTGCTGGCCGATTTAGATAAAGAAGGCGCGGAATATGTTATTGTCCACGGCGGGGTTGGCGGAATTGGAAACATGGCCTTCAAGACATCAGTAAATCAGGCACCTCGCATGGCCACAAATGGGGAAGAAGGTGAGAGCGGATGGTTCAAGTTGAAGCTTAAAATGCTGTCAGATGTTGGGCTTGTTGGTATGCCAAATGCAGGGAAATCCAGCTTGATTTGTGCTATAACAAACGCAAAATCAGAGATTGGTGCATATCCATTTACGACTTTAAAACCTACGCTTGGTGTGATAAAAAAAGGGCGTGGACGGGTTGTTGTGTGCGACATCCCGGGATTAATTGAAAATGCTCATCTTGGTGTTGGTCTTGGCGACAAATTTTTGAAGCACATAGAACGTTGCAGAGTGCTAATTCACATGCTTGATGCAAGCGATGACAATTTGTTGAAGAACTACAAAACAATAAAAAAAGAACTCAAACAGTATAACGAGGACATTCTGAAAAAGAAGGAAATTGTTGTGTTTAACAAAGTAGATTTGCTGGATAAGAAGGAGCTAAAAAAGCGGGTTAGTGCATTCAAGAGGTCAACAAAAATTGAGCCAATTTGCATATCAACACTCACGCACGAAGGCCTGCAAGATTTAATCAGGTTGATTTTTAAAATTGTCAAAGATTAATGCCCGCAATTTATGCCAGTCAGTGAGATAAAAAAAGCATTCAGTTTTCCACGCTTTCTGACCGAAACAATCGCGTTCGGCGCGCTGCATTCGGCGCTCTTCTGCACTGTGCTGATACCATTTTTGACAAACAGCGGCCTCCTACCATTGCAGTTGTCAATCATTCTGCTCGCCAGAAAACTCGTGCGGCTCCTCTCGGACAGCGTATTTGGCATGGCATTTGATAAGTTTGGGCCAAAGCCAGTTTTCCTCATCGGGCGACTACTCAAACTCTCGGCGTATTTCCTATTCCTCCTGCCCGCCTCGTTTGAGACATATCTGCTCGCGGTGCTTGTCAGCGGCGTGTCTTACAGCTCCATTTACGGCAAGGTCGGGGCATATATCTACAACACACTTTCGGCAAACGGCAAGGTGTCACTTTATCCGCGCGCGATGTCTATTTACTACTTCGTCATGGACATCCTGCTGGCCTCAATGCACTTCGTGGCCGCGGGGCTATTCAAGATATATGGCTACAACCTGTTAATCTATATCAGCATTGCAATGAATATTACGACCGTGCTAATAATCATGCGGGTTGTGCCAAATGCAAAGCAGTCAGGATTGCATAATTATCAGTCAAAGTCCTTCAAGGCAATATGGCAAACATTGTTTGAAGTTGCAAAAAAGCACCCAGAATTTCTATACCTCATGATATTCTACGGCTTAATTAACTTCCTATCATGGCAGTTTGGTTCTGTCGCAAGCATGATTTTACTTGATATGGGCTACACAGCTTCAGGCATAGCAATTACGGGCGGCGCATGTAAAATCGCCATGGCCGTTGGTTGTCTTGTTCCAATGTTTGTATTGCATCATGGTATATCAATCCGCAAATGTTGCTACATTTTTACAGCATTCGTGGCCTTTGCACTTGCCACTGCAATATTCTATAACAGCATCATGATGATTGCTTTCATGTGCGGAATTATCATGTGCTATACCACCATTGAAGTATCTATTGAACGCACCCTGGATAAAGTTTCTGACAAGAAAATTCGTGGCACCGCAATATCATTGGCAATGACGTTCTGCACAATTTTCACCTCATCAAGCATTGGCTTGACTGGCCTTATCGCGCAGTATGCATCATACCAAGCAGCATTTATAGCTATCACGTCAATCGTAATCATTTTGACGATGATTGTCAGTTTCAAATTGAAATCAATAGATAAAATATGATTGTTGCGCCGCCCGAGGCCACGCCCTCGCCGTTTGTCATCTCCTCGCGTTGCTCGTCCGACAAACGCGCTCCGCGCCGCGCAACAACTTAATATAAATCACTGCTTCGCCGCATGACGCTTCCTAATCTCATCAAGTACCTTTTCAAGCTCTTCTTGTAAGTATTGGCGCGTCTTATTGTTTTTGATTACAAAATCTGCCATATGCATTTTTTTGCTATCCAATGTCTGGTTTTTGGTAATTGAAAAGAACTTTTCCTGTGTGCCCTTGCCAGCATCTACAAAACGGTCAATCCTAACATCCAGTGGTGCCGTGAGAATAATTGTATAGTCAAACTCGCTGTATAACGACTTTTCAAACAGTAACGGCGACTCACAAACCGCAAACTCACCGCCTTTTTCCTCAACTTTTTTGAAAAAATCACGCCTCACCATTTTAATAAGCGGATGGGTCATTTCTTCAAGTTTCAACTTAGCATCTTTGTTGTTGAAAATCAGCTTTCCGAGCGCTTTTTTATTGACCACACCATTCTCGTCAACGCAGTTAAAAACCTTTTTCAAATTCTGGATAAGTACCTTATCAGTCTTCATCAGTTCGTGGTTAATATCATCACTTGAAATCGTATAGCACCCAAGCTTTCGCAATATTTGCAAAGCAGTACTCTTCCCAGTTGAAACGCCCCCTGTCAGACCAATTTTTATCATAAATAACTAACGACAAGTTGATAAACCTTTTTTTATAAGTTGCAAGGAGTTTTATTATCCAATTTTCAACAAAAAATCGCCCACCAACAATCACTTGCCAGTGAGCGACCCGTTTTTTATTTACTTATTAGAAACTTAAATCTAATAATATATCATCATTTTATGTCATCCATTACTTTGATGATATTGCAGCCGTACTTCAAATCTGTTGAAGAATGATAAATTGCCTTGCTAACTTGTGATGGTAATTTATCATAGCAAATGCGTTGCATTTCTGCATTATCAAGTTTATCTTTTGATCTTGCATAATCAGCTTTATATGCTAACAATTTTCCACTTCCTGGACGACCATCATCTATTTTAGCATCCAATTCTGATGACATTTTTGCACTCAAAGCACCGGTTGATTTTTTGCAAAATGGGCTACATCCATAAAAATTACAATTTCTCTCTGAGGCACAACTTTGATTACCAAACATGATCATTGTATTATGATTATGCACGGCATTTTTCCACAAGGGATCATCTGTTTCATATGCGCCACTTTCTTCAACTGCCCAGAACTTAAAGTTTCTTTTGTAATCCTGTTGACCATTAAGAATATTACCAAAACCGTGAAATCCTACATTGACATGGTTGTCAAAAGAAGCTGTTGCAAATAGATTAAATCGTTCTCCGTAATTTTTTGCATAATACCATAATCCATACATCTGATTTTTTCTATTATTAACAGATGCGTTTGAATATACTAAGAAAAGAGGAACTTTCTGTTCTATCATTCCTACCAGTGACAAAAATCCCATACTGTTGTAATAGCTTCCCTCTATTGATGGGTTTAAAAATTTTCTACTACCATTAATATTTCCGCTTGTTGTGCTTGAACTTCCTGTATTTCCAGCACCTCCTGACGTATTGTTTTTTAATTGATTACAAAAAGCTTCATGCGATAAGTTTACATAACAAGGCCCGGGATCACCAGCAACACATCCTTTAAAAACTCCATATTTTAAACAAGTTTTGTAATCAAATGGCCCCGGCACCACCCTATACGTATCATAAAACTGATGAAAAGCTTTCTCATAGTAATCAAATTCAAAGATGATACGTTGTATTTTAGCTCTATCTACTATCTGTCTTCCAACAAGTAAAGATCCAACAAGAAGTGATAATATAAGAAGAACAATAGATAATTCTATTAAAGTAAAAGATTTTTTAAATTTAAGAGATGATGAAGTTCTTAAACTACTCTCTCTCTCTCTCTCTCGCTGCGCGAGTTAAATTGTGAAATTTTCATATAAAAACAAGTTTGAACGTGGAGAGTATAAATAAGAAATTAGAAATGTCAAGATGGGATAGTGCTTGACATTAAAAATCAATCAGCAATCATCCGAACATGACTTCAATACCAATGGTAGTAGAACAGAGTGCGCGTGGTGAACGCTCATACGACATCTACTCGCGCATGTTAAAAGACAGAATAATATTTTTATCAACCGACTTCGAGGACAATATGTCATCCTTGATTGTGGCACAGTTGCTGTTTTTGGAGAGTGAAGACCCAGACAAGGACATATATTTATACATTAACTCGCCGGGCGGAGTGGTGACTTCGGCACTCGCGATTTACGACACAATGCAGTTCATCAAACCAGATGTTGTGACAATTTGCATGGGGCAGGCATGTTCGGCCGGCTCACTAATTTTGATGGCAGGCGCAGCTGGCAAGAGATTTTGCCTTCCAAATGCAAGAGTAATGATACACCAACCAAGTGGTGGGTTCAAAGGTCAAGCAACGGATATTGAAATTCATGCTAAGGAAATGATGCTTACAAAGCAACGCCTTAACGAGCTCTATGCTAAGCACACTGGCAACTCTATTGACGTTATCAAGGAGAATATGGAGCGCGATAACTTCATGTCAGCTCAACAGGCACTTGATTTCAAACTCGTAGACCACATTGTTAGCGACAGGAACGACATAATAAAATATCTCCCAAAGGAAGATGAGGAGGAATAATTGATGTACGCCAGCGCAAGCAACAATTTGCTTTTATTTGGTATTTTCTTAATTATGCCGTCGTCACAGCTTCTTTGCCTTCTCTAATGCCTCTTGGATATTTCCTACCATGTAGAATGCCTGCTCTGGAATGTCATCATATTTACCTTCGCAGATGCCTTCAAATCCTTCAATTGTATCCTCAAGCGAGATAAAACGCCCTGGTGTGCCTGTGAATGCCTCTGCCGTGAAGAATGGTTGGGACAGGAAACGTTCAATTTTTCTTGCTCTTTTAACTGTTAATTTGTCTTCGTCCGAGAGCTCGTCCATACCAAGGATTGCGATAATATCTTGCAACGAGCGATATTTTTGAAGTATCTCTTGAACCTTTCTGGCCACTGCATAGTGTCTCTCTCCAACGACCAACGGCGACAAAATTCTTGACATTGAGTCAAGTGGGTCAACCGCTGGATAAATTGCTTTTTCAGCGATTGCACGCGAAAGCACGATTGTTGCATCCAAGTGGCTAAATGTTGTAGCTGGTGCAGGGTCTGTGGTATCATCTGCTGGGACATAAACTGCCTGTACGGATGTAATGGAACCCTTATTTGTTGAGGCAATACGCTCTTCCAGATAACCAAGCTCTGAGGCCAAAGTTGGCTGATAACCCACGGCCGAAGGAATACGTCCAAGCAATGCCGAGACCTCCGAACCTGCCTGCAAGAAACGGAACAAGTTATCAACAAAGAACAGAACATCCTGCCCCTTCACATCACGGAGATATTCCGCCACCGTAAGTCCTGAAAATGGCACACGCGCACGAGCTCCTGATGGTTCGTTCATTTGTCCATAGACAAGCACAACCTTTGAATTTTCTGGGTTTTTCTGGTCAATCAGCCCTGACTGCATCATCTCGTGATAGAGGTCATTTCCCTCACGAGTTCTCTCACCGACACCTGCAAATACTGATTTACCTCCATGTGCCTTGGCAACGTTGTTAATAAGTTCTGTTATAAGCACTGTTTTTCCCACACCAGCACCACCAAAAAGACCGATTTTACCACCCTTCAAGAATGGGGCAAGCAAGTCAATAACTTTAATTCCAGTCACCAAAATCTCACTGCGAGGAGTTTGATTTTTTAGCTCAGGAGCCGATCGGTGAATTGACCATCTCTCGCACTTATTACTTATCTTCGTGCCGTCCAAGACATTTCCACAAACATCCATGATTTTCCCCAAAACCTCGTCTCCAACAGGGATTGAAATTGGCTTGCCACTATCAACCGCTTCAAGACCTCTGCGCAAGCCCTCTGTCGCCTGCATTGAGATTGTTCTAACTGTATTCTCTCCAATGTGCTGAACGACTTCAAGTGTTATCTCTCTGCCATCATTGTTGCATTTCAATGCACTATTTATCTTTGGCAAAATGCCACTTTCAAACTCAACATCAACGATTGCCGAAATTATTTGTACTATTTTACCTTTGTTGTTTGACATGATTTGAAAACATGATGTGAAAAATAATAGTCAAGATTTGATTGTGTTGTAATGATAAGAAATAGTTTGCAAATAAAAAAGATAACATAACCAATAATTTATGAGGTATGGCAGAGAGAGAGGAGTAAAATCACTTCGTAGATTTGTAATTGGTTTTGTTTCAATATTTTTAGTTGCGGTTCTTGCATCTGGAATATTTATCAAGTGTAAGTATTTTTCTCACAAACTTCCAACAAAATCAATAAAATTAGAAGATATAAAAAGTGTACAAATTATTAATCTTGATAGAGCAAAAGACAGAAGAGAACATTATGAAAAAATGTTGCATGACAACTTTGGAGATAAATTCTTAGGACATAAGATTGGCGAAGAGATTAGATTTAGGGCTGTTGATGGAAAGAAAGATGTCATACTGGAAAATCTATCAACAGGTCAGAAATTTGATTACAATCAACTGAAAGATAAAGATATGGTTGAAATTTTTAATAAGGATCTATGGAAAGGATATATTCACGGTGAAAAACAATATTATAAATATTTTTGCAATTCAATCTCACATGATCAAGATGAGAATTTGAAAACAATGTTTACTAAGTTTGGTTGCCATTTGTCCTTTTTGAAAGCAATCAGCAATGTTGCAAAACAACCTGATGGAACTTGGGGTATTATCTTTGAAGATGATTTTAAAGTTGAAAAAGATTTCTATCAACAAATGGAAAAGATACTTAGTAAAATTCCAGCAGATGCAGGAATATTGAAGCTTAATATTGCATATAAACTTGTAATTAAAGATGGTACAAAACATTGGGTTCCTTTGGAGAGAAAAAAAGTACCATTTTCTGAAATTATAAAATCTGGCATCTATCGTAAGATATTAAAATCATGGAGAAAATTTGGATATAGTGGTGATTGGGTGAGGTGTGTGAAGAATTTAGGAAATGAGTATATGTCATCAAATGCTTGTTTTATGATAAAAGCAGAGACGGCCAGACAGTTTTTGAAATATTATCCTTCTCATATACCTCCAATAACTGGTAGTGAGGGCGTTATCTACAGTCCAGAAGAACATAATGCTTATGTTTATTTAAAAGATATGCCAGTTACGATTAATTATGATGATGCAATAAAAAGTGTAATTGGTACAAAAAGATTGAATGATAAGAAATAAATAAAAATGTTGTTGCGCTGCCCGAGTCCACGCCCTCGCCATTTGGCACCGCTACGCTCCGCGAAGCACTTAAATAACACTTGCAATTAAAAATTGATAATAATACCCAATTAAACATGAAATTCATCAAAACAATCATTTTGTCATTAACTCTGA
>JAFUUN010000122.1 GCA_017477855.1 Rickettsiales bacterium
AAGAAATTTTATTGCGCGGCGCGGAGCGCGTTTGCTGGACGAAGTGGAGCGTAGCGGAGCGAGGAGAGTGCAAACGGCGAGGGCGTGGCCTCGGGCAGCGCAATAGAAATTTCATTTGCTATCCCAACGAACTATCAACCTCGGAGCCAAAATCGGAATGATAGAAATAGACAATTTTGATGATGATATAGCTCGTCACTGTCGCAATTACATACCATACAATAATAGCAAACATGAGCTTGACGGCCGTGAATGTATCATTTATGCTGAGAAATAGGAATGCGGTGCCTAAAATAGCAAGCGGAATGCCAAGCATGTCGTTCATTGTAGAAATGTGAATGCGTGTGTAGATATTGTCAAAACGCGCAAATCCAAGCATGGTCGTGGCCGTTAGGAAAATACCTGCGCCAATTAAAATGTAGCCAATGGTTGCAAACATATTACTTTAAATTTTTCAACAGGTTCAACAGTGTTGTGAATGTTCTTGCTACGCTGGAAAAAACTACAAATGCAATACCGAGCTCCACTATGAAAATTCCGCGCGCATTGTTATGTTCAAACGGCAGAAATGTGTAGTCCAAAAAGTGTCCTGTTATAAAAAAACTGACAATTCCAAGCCCTGCATAGAATAAAAAACCGATCATTGCAATCCATGTCAGAACTTGGTTTGATAGTCGCTTTTTAGCACTATCAAGGTTGATGAAGTAGTATAAACACAACGCGCATGCGAAAATGACGCCTGCCTGAAAACCACCACCGGGAGTATAGTCGCCATGTGAGTGGACGTAAAACCCGAACACCAGCAGAATTGGTAGTATGAACTTTGACAGCAGATTGACGATAATGCTGTCATCTTTGATATTAATTTGCGACATCTCCTGCGCGTTCTGATAGCTCGTTTTCATCAATCGGTCGGTGATTAATGACAGGAAATTGCGCATAGTTATTTGATGTGAGTTGCGATTGTTTAATTGTCAAGGTTACAGATAAGAAAAGAAAAAAGCTTGTCCTTCATTGTCAATATTCAATAACTTACTTTTGGTTTTGTTACAATCTGGTAAAGATAAATTATAATTATAATCATGCGTTTTTGGTTTCTTTTTGTTTCTCATGTTATCAGGTGGTTCTTGTTTTTTATTCCTCATGTTATCAGGTGGTTCTTCTTTTAATGGTAAGTATAATTCTTTTTTATTTCTTTTACTTATGTTATTAGATTGCTCTTTTTCATCTAAACTATTTCCTCCGTCAGCATCCATTGGTATAATTTCACTGTCGTTAAGTATTCCTTCGCCATCGTGGTCGTCATTGTTTTCTACCTCTCTTGATAAATTTTCCGCACATGATGTTGACTGTTGTTTATTAATTTGTTCTAAATTATAGCTCTCATTTATGATGTTGTTTGAATTATCATATTCGTTAGTTAAATTATTAATGTAACAATTATTTAGATTTGTACTATCTATAGACTTTTCATTTGTAAAGTTATTGTATAAATCAAATTCTGTAATTAAATCAGATTTAATCTTTCTTATAAGATGAGGGTTCCTTGAATATTTCATTTTTTTGTCAACAAAAGCATTCATGTCAATGTTATTGTAATATTCAGCAGTTTCAGCAGGAATGTCGGTATTACTTTGATTTTCATTTATAACAGTGTTTTCTTGTGGTACAGTTGTAAAAGTATTGTTGTCTTCAAAATCCAACGTACAATCTTTATACTTCGGAATTTGTCTAATATTATACGTTATCCAATTAATGTAATTTGGATTGTCATGATTGAAAATACCCCACTCATTATCCTTCCACGTATCATTTGCAAATTCATCTGTTGAATTTTCGTATTGCTGGGTGTATGACATCAAAAAAATTATAGCAAAAAAAACAACAAAAAAAACAATCAAATTTATTTTCTTTTTTACACCGCCACTGGTGCTTTAATTGTAGGATGGCATTGATAATTTTGCAACTCAAAGTCCTCAAACTTGAAGTCAAACACGCTCTTGATGTCAGGGTTCAATTTCATCGTTGGCAGAGGAAATGGCTCACGCGAGAGCTGCAATTTTGCCTGTTCAAAGTGGTTTGAGTATAAATGTGTATCTCCTGTTGTGTGCACAAAATCACCAAGTTCAAGCCCGCAAACTTGCGCTATCATCATTGTCAAAAGTGAGTAGGAGGCAATGTTGAACGGCACACCAAGAAATATGTCCGCAGACCGCTGATATAGCTGGCAGCTCAATTTATTATCTGCAACATAAAACTGAAAGAGAGAGTGGCACGGCGGCAAGGCCATTTTGTCAACTTCGCCGGGGTTCCAAGCACATACAATCATTCTGCGGCTATCCGGTTTTGTTTTTATTAAGTCAATGACATTGCTTAGTTGATCTATTATACGTCCATCCGCCGCTTCCCAACGGCGCCATTGCTTACCATAAACAGGACCCAAATCACCATTCTCATCTGCCCATTCGTCCCAAATTGTCACCTTATTGTCATGCAAATATGTTATATTTGTATCACCTTTAATAAACCATAAAAGCTCATGAATAATTGACCGCAAATGACACTTTTTTGTAGTCACCAACGGAAATCCATCGTTCAAGTTATACCTTGTCTGATAACCAAAAACCGAGCGTGTTCCAGTGCCCGTCCTGTCTGTTTTGTCGGTGCCATGCTCCAACACATATCTCATCATGTCAAGGTATTGTCTCATGGCTCCAATGTCATGATTGAATTGTTATTTGCAAGGGGGATTAGAAAATGATAACATAATTGCTGTTTAATATCTGTTATTTTCATAACCACCATTTTGAAGAGCAGTAATATGCCTTTCAGGAGAGTTAACAAGTTCTCTGATAAGATGTTTATTAACATTTTTTACATACTTATTATACTCATTTGGGTTATTATATTTCGTTCCGTCATATGAGGTATTTCTGTTATCCTGGTTATGACGTAAATGCTCGTTAGCAACATATTGAGGTTGATTTACCATATTATTCTGCTGATTTTGTGGATTAAACACAGGTGCCATGTTGTGCATTGTAGAATTATTATTTTGCTGAATATTGTAATTAGCTGTCAGTATTTTTATACCATGTAATTGTGCATTTGTTGCAATGAACTCAGGATCGCCATGTTTGTCACTGATAATTTTTTTAATTTCTTTGCAACCAGTCAACAGATTTCTAAATCCAACATGATTTTCTCCATTAATCAAAAATAAAATGTCTGAACCTGTTATTTGTCGAACATCCTTTAATTTTTCTTCTGTATCATTTAACACGACATGCGGTACATTAAATTGTGATTTTTCCAAGGAATTTGGCTTTGCCTGGAAATATAAATTGTTATTATTGTCACTAAATAAAATTCCTCTGAACTGCTGGGAGATAGTATTAATATAACAAATTGGGTACATAAAATAAATCTTAAAACTACCACAATAATAATACAAATTTTTTTTTACGTCAACCACATTGACAATAAAAAAAAACTTTTTACCAAAAGGAGAGTTGTTTTATGTCCGTTGAGACAAGTAGTGATTTGCCTGTAAAAAACCTTCCTAAGATTACTGTTTTTGGGGTTGGTGGAGCTGGTCTCAATGCTGTCAACAACATGATCTTATCGCAGTTGGAGTCAGTCAAATTTGTGTGCGCGAATACAGATTGTCAGAGTTTAGCTAACTCACTTGCTGAAACAAAAATACAACTTGGAGCTAAATGCACGAAAGGTCTTGGTGCTGGTTCAAATCCTGAAATTGGAAGACAGTCCGCAGAGGAGGCAATGGATGTAATCAAGCGCGAGTTGGCGGATACAGACATGTTGTTCATAGCCGCTGGAATGGGCGGAGGAACGGGCACGGGAGCAAGTCCAGTCATTGCAAAAGTTGCGCGTGACATGGGAATTCTCACTATTGCAATAGTCATTAAGCCGTTCGAATTTGAAGGCAAGCGCCGCATGGAGACAGCAAACAAAGGCGTGGCCGAACTTGAAAAGCTGGTTGACACAATAATCATAATTGAAAACCAAAAGCTTGCAACATTGAATAATATTAGTATGTCAGAGAACTTTGCAGTTGCGGACGGCATCTTGCGCCATGCTGTATATTGCGTGGTTGATATACTGGTAAAGCCGGGGTTCATCAATCGCGACTTTGCAGACATCAAGACAATCCTTACCAACATGGGGCGCGCTGTCATTGGATACGGTGAAGATATTGACCCGCGCATTGCCACAGATGCCGCGATACACAATCCAATCTTGGAAAACAGTTCAATTGTGGGTGCAAAAAATATTCTTGTCAACATCACCGGCAACCGCAATTTGAAGCCATCGGATATTCAGAACATCATTGACAAAATCTCAGCAGAAGCAGGAATTGAACCAAATATCATCTTTGGTATTGTCTTTGATGAGGCACTTGGAGAAAACGTGAGAGTGTCTATAATAGCCGCAGGGGTAGAGCAGGCAGAAAAAAAAAATACTGAAAATCTAATTGAAGAAAAACGAGATGAGGTTCTGAAAAAAGTAAGAGCAAATGCAAACGATGAATTGGACGAGGACAGGAATGAGGTAGTTGAAACATATACGAGGAGAAATAACGTTGTTGATTTTGATCGCCATGAAGTTATAGATGATGCACCGATTGCAAATCCAGTTTTTGCAAAACGTATAGATGAGGATGAGTTGGAAGGTGAGTGTGAGGTTATGCCAGCACTGGAAGACGTTGATACGTTTGAGGCAACAGATAGAATTGTTCGCAATGTAGACAATGGTAACTACATTGAAAAAAAAAAAAAAGTAAATAGAACAAAGGAAACAACAGATAAAGTAAGAAGTAAAGCAAAAGTCGCTAAAGTTGAAAACGGACTGTATGATAATCAAGATACCAAATCACAAAAAGGCAGTTTGTTTTCAAGATTGTTGAATTCTATTGGTCCTGGGCCTTACATTGCTGACGATGTTGAAGGTGTTTTCTCTGAAAAAGATGAGGATGAGGAAGACAACGATATTTACAAAACACCTGCCATTAATAGGAAAATAGCGTAGGGTGGTTGCGCGGCGCGGAGCGCGTTTGTGCGAGGAGCAACGCGAGGAGCGGAATACAAACCGCGAGGGCGTGGCCTCGGGCAGCGCAACACAAAAATATTACTTTTTCTTGATAATTACATTTTAGATTTTACGAATACACAGCATGGCTAGCGACAAAGACGTGTTGAAAATATCATTTATAAAAAGGCGCATGACGCTACTAAAATGGTTTCAAGCTGGATGCATCGGTATATTAACGTGCAAACTTTTCAAATTGCAAATTCTTGATAATTTACGCTACAAAAAACTGTCAAACAGAAACTCGCGGAGGGTTGTATTTTTGCTGCCAAAACGCGGAATAATATATGATAGAAATGGAACAGTCATTGCTGATAACATTACCAGCATAAAATTGGTCTACTACAAAACTGGTGATAACTACATGAATGACATAAAAAAGGCATATGCAATACTCAAAAAGCGGCCACACAATTATGAAGCGATATTAAAACGTCTCGACAGAGGCATAAAAAGGGCACCAAAGCAGAAGTTTGTTCTGGCAAGAAATCTGTCTCGCGAAGATGTCATCAGGACAAAGTTTAATCTGGTTTATCTGAATGGCGTGGACGTTGAAAAATATAACATCCGCCACTATCCATTTGGCAAGGCAACGTCATGCTTGGTGGGGCATGTTATCAAACCACAGAATGTTGATGATGAATTTTTGCAACTCAACAACGACTATCGTGTGGGCTCAATGGGTGTGGAGAAGATTTTTAACAAGCAGCTTGGCGGCAAGATTGGTTTGAAATATCATATTGTCAATGTGTCTGGAACCAAGGTGGCTGAGAAGTTGGCAAATAATCCAATTGACGGCGCACCAATCAAGACAACAATAGACCAACGGTTGCAGTCAAAACTGACGGAACTTATGGAGAACAAAAGCGGCGCTTGCACGATGCTTGACTTGCAAACAGGCGAGATTTTGGCAATGTATTCTTCGCCAAATATTGACCCGAATATCATGTCACGTGGAATTGATGACATTGAATGGCAGCAACTTGTGGCCGACAATGGCGAGAGTTCGGGTATGTTTACAAATAAAAATATATCATCTGCGTATCCTCCAGGATCCACTTTTAAGATTGTGTCAACCATGGCAGCGCTGCTAAATGGCTGGGATGCAGACAAAAAATTCAGGTGCACAGGCGAACTGCAAATTGGAAACCGTATATTCCACTGTTGGAAAGACGAGAAAAGGGGTGGACATGGATATATCAATCTGGATGTTGCAATTGCACAATCATGCAACTGTTATTTCTACAATTTAAGCCAATATGTTGATCCTGACGAAGTGTTTAAAATGGCTGAAAAACTTGGCCTAAATCAGAAGCTTATGGAGGATTTTACGGCGGAAGTGAAAGGGTTTGTGCCAAATAAAAAGTGGAAGAAAGAAAAGCTGAACCAAGTTTGGTTCCCTGGTGACAGTGCAAACATGATAGTCGGTCAGGGATGGATAACCGTTACACCTCTGCAACTGGCAGTTATGGCTGGTAGATTGGCGACAAACAAGGAAATTGTTCCGCGATATGTTCCTGGTAAAAATGTAAAATTTGACTCGCTCGGACTGGATGAGAATTCCCTTGAAAAGACACGTCATGGACTGTTTTCAGTTATAAACTCACCATATGGAATTGCCTATGGCGCGTCCAATCCAAAATATGGTATCTGCGGAAAAACTGGCTCGGCGCAGGTCGTGTCGGAACGTATTGAAAACAGGGATATGCGAAGTGGAAAAGTTGACAAAAAAAAGCGTACGCACGCGCTGTTTGTTGGTTTTGCACCGTATGACAATCCGCGTTATTCAATAGCTGTTGTGGTTGAACACGGAATTGGTGGTGCCGGCTCGGCTCTGCCTGTGGCCGCAAGATTGCTGGAAACTGCACTGGATTTGGATGCTAAAAAAGATGTTAAATCAGAAGAAAAGAAAAAAGAAGTATATCTGTTTTAGGCTTGCTCACCAATTTCAATTTGGTGCTCTTTGATCCCCATCCATGTGCTATAAATCAGCAGTACCATGCCTACAAAAGCCATCAAATTCCACTTATATCCCTCCATAAATGTGCTGACAACCATCGCCAAAATTGGCATAATAAAATTGATATAAGATGATTTAACCGCGCCCTGTTTTTCAATGATGTAATATGTAGCCAACAATGCTATAACAGAGGCCGTAATTGCCAACCATGCAACTGCCAACATGTATTTTACATTGAAAACAGAAGCACTAACCAAGCTCGCATGTGGATGTAAAATGAAGCCAAGAACAAGAAAAATTATCGCAGCAAAGAAAAAGTGGTAGAACAAAAATGTCATTCGTGGCATTGATTTTACGTCCGCGTTAGCCTTTTCATAAACAACATTCCTAACCACGACAACAACCGTTGATGCAAACGAAAAAGCAATACCAATTAACGTATCAACGGTAATTTTATCCATCGTCATAAGCTCTTGATTGCAAAGCATAACAAGCCCGACAAACCCGATTACACCACTTACGATAATCTTCCTGCGCGGAAAACGTTTTGCCAGCATTGCATCAAGGACTTCACTAATAAATAATTGTGTAATTGTCACACATGCAATCAGTCCGGACAGTAAATACTTAGTCCCATAGCCACTGAGTGACACATTTAACTGCCCGAGTGCAATGATTATGCATGTTAAAATTTCTGTTTTTCTGATTAAAATTCTCTGTCTTCGCACAAGCAAAATCACAAGCACAAACAATGCTGCAATCATAAGTCGGTAAAACATCATGTATTCCACTGGCAACTCACTGTTTGAAACATACGACAGCACTATCCAAGCTACCCCGAAGAAGAACGACAGCGAAGTCCATGCCAAAAACAGTAGCATAATTGCAAATAAATTTAATGTCTTGATGTATTTTAATTGTAAAGTTTGATTTTTATATTCCTTAACATTTCAGGGATTAATGAAGCTTAAAATTTCATCTGACAACGGAATTGTGGAATTGACAACGGTAGATGAGAGCGCTAAAACAGTGGCCTCTGCGCAATGTGAAGTTCTACACTTTTGTGAACAAATAACCAACATGTTTGACAAGGTTGTTGGTGATAAAAGAGAGCAAGTTACAGATATTGAACTTGACCTATCACGGAGCAAAAACATCACCACAGAGCGCATTTTTTTGGCATTTGTCTATGGATATTTTATAGAGCAAGATTTGAAAATTGTGCGTATTTGATTACTCATTTCCGCTAATGCAAACCGTGATTGCGTCTCTGAAAATCTTGTTTTTCAAGTGCTCATTTGGCAAAGTCAGAGCGACAACTTTCAGAATTGGTTTGACTGGACTGCCAGATGACAATGTGTTGTAAGCCAAGTTCTTGACGCCGTTCAAGCGCTCTTTCATCAGTCCTTTGTCAGTCTCAAACGCATTTTTGTAATACATTATTTGTATTGTCGCGCTGGAAAAATATGACATTTTCCTTTGCAAGCGCTTCACTACAACGTTCATTTTGTCAATCATTTTGGCCTCGTATGGCTCAAAATATAGAGCATTGCAGAATAGTCCGCGCGCATACAACTTACAACTTTCACATGTTGACAGCCGCGCGTTCAGAGCCAAATCCTCTTTTGTTGTCAGCTCAAAAACGTTATAACCCTGAGCTAAAAGAGAAAGCCGCATGGCCTTCATGTTATCTAAAAATCGCGCACGGCATCGTTGCATTCTCTCAAACGAATTGCCCTCTTCAAAAGCTTCTAACCAGCAGTCATATGCAATGTAGCTATCGGCCAGAACAAGTCCATCGTTGGAGTTAACGATAGAATTGATGGATACACTTCGCAGCTGTTCACGCCCGATGATAAACTGTTGCATATCGTCTGGCAAGATACCAAACGAGTATGGATTGGATGGTGAAATAATTTTGTAATTCTTGATTTTGTCAGCTTTTTTCTTGAAGTAGTATGCATCTACAAAGTCGTCATGGATGTATCTGTCGTGCGAGAAATTGATATAATTATCCTGCAATGTGCCAGCAAAATCAAACTCATCGCCATTGCGGTTGACAGCCACTCTTTTGGTAATTTGATTTGCTTTTGAACGTGCCATGAAGTCATCGGTGACCTTTTGTGAGAACTTATCGTAACTCTCTTCTGCGTTTGATTTGTCAACAATACAAACGAAAAAAATAGGCAATAAAACTAATGCAGTATATCTAAATAACTTCATCGGCATCAGTTTAAAATCAGAAAAATAAATAACAAGATAAAATAAGGATAGATTTTTGTTGCGCGGCGCGGAGCGCGTTTGGCCGACGAGGAACGAGGCGCAGCCAAACGGCGAGGGCGTGGCCTCGGGCAGCGCAACAGAAAATTTTAAAAAAACGCACAAAATTTAAAAAAAATAAAAAAACTTCGCCAAAGCCCCTTCGCACGAAAAGCACTTTGCATCACTGGACGTGCGGGGCCTTTGGCATGCGCGGCCGCTGCCGACCGCCTCCGCCCTTGACAAGTCAAGGCCTGCGGCCGCGCAACAAAAAAATCAATCAACAAACTTAATCAAATTAACATTATTTAGTTGTCTAATCAAGCTTTCATCGCTGCAAGATATAACAACCAACTTGCCAATTTTTTGCATTGTATTAAGTGATATGACAAGATTTTCTATTGCAATTTCATCCAAGTATTTAAATGGTTCTTCCAATATCACAACATTGGCATTACTGTATAACATTGCTGCGAGATTTATCTTTTTCATGAATGTCAAGGAGAGATTTTCAAACTGATGAAGTAAGGTATAAATTCCATATTCAAGTTTGTCAATTTCAGATTTAAAATTCAACATTTGCAAGATATTGTCAATGCGCATTTTATCAACTTCTGAAAAACCGGTTATAATGTCAACAATTCTGGCCTCTGGAAAAACGACTTTGTCAGGACAATAATGCAGAAATTTGTAGCCATTTTCATTATTGAAACAGTTGATCTTGCCGCCTTTTGGGGTTATTATTCCTCCAACCAACTTCAAGAAATCAGCTGTTGTTGCTTCACTTAAACCTTGAATGACATAAATATTTCCGCCTTCAAGGTCGCAACTGATATTCTGCAAATCTTTGTGCGACACATCAATCAAACTTATAACTGTTGTATCAGAAGGAATGAATGCATTGGATGTGGTCGTGGCTACTTTTTGCAAGGCATCAGCAATTCGTGAAAGAGCCATTTTAACATTTTTGAACGGCAAAATTGAATATACACATCTCTCCATCATTGTGAGAGTTTTGCCTGCTAAAATGTTAGTCAAAATGAACTCACCAAATGAAAAATGATGATATATTAACATGAACACACTGCACAAAAAAATTGCTGTCTGTGATACTGAAACGACTATCTTGCTGGCCGACTGCCAAATCTCAAATTTGCGCCGTGTGGCCTCGTTTTTGGTGAAATATTGCTCATTTATCTCCGCATAGTATGCTACCAAATTCTCAATATCAACATTGCTTGATATGTATTGATAATTTTTGAAGATTTCTGACAAATTGTCATCATTTTTTGTGTCGTTGTGTGAAATATCTAAAATATCGTCTCTCAATGAGTGCTTTTGGAGGAGTAATATCGCAGCCAACACCACCAAACAAGTTGTGCAAATGATTAGGTTTATCCTTGACAAATAGCCAATGATTGCAATTGCGATAATGCACCAAGGTATTTCAAAAATACCAATCAGTCCTTTTTGGAGTATAAAATTTTTAATCATCAAGACATCTTGCATTAATTTTTGTGATGGCTGAACCGAGTTTTGGCGCCTATTTAATATAATTCCAAGCTTGATGAAATTGTTGAATGTAATGCTATCCAAGAACCTTGCGATATTGAAAACGATTGTATTGCGCTTAATTTGCAGGATTTGACCGAATACAAACAGCAACACAACTTCCACGGTTGGCACAATTATGACCTGCCAGTTCACATTTTTAGCTAAGCTGTTGAAAATGAAATAGGTATATCCAGAAGCACCCAAGAACATCAAATTGATAATTGAAGTAAGTAAAAAAGATGCCGTGATGCTCCTCCTTACGATTGTACGAATTTCCTCAAATTTGCTTATGTGCTGCACCATTTTAGTGTATTTCAATTTAGATTATTGTCAATTTATTGCTAAGTTCTATACATTGAGTTTTGTTGATTTATAGAGTTTAGTGAAGTTGTTGGTCGTCCGATTTTGATTACATTTTTAAGTCGCTGCATGGCTACATCCTGTTCTTTTGAGAAAGTGCATTTGTGATTGTTCAGATATGTTAAAAATTTTTCCATTTTATTTTCAATTTTTTGATTACTTTGCTGACAAAACTTAAATTTCTCGTCTATGTATTCTTGGACAAATTTATTGCATATTATACCACAGGCACCATTTTTTGACTGGATGTTTTCTAAATTTTTTTGTTCATTTGAATATGCGACAACATCAAAGATTTTTGCAGTTTTTTGTTTATATTCTTCATCATTTCCGATATAACAATTTGCATCACAAAGTTTCCAACCATTTGTCATCAATTCTATTGCTTTTTTTGTTCCAAAAAGTTTTGTTAACATTTCTTGTTTTGAGTTTATATTTTCGTAATTCTTATTTTCAGTTAAAATATGTCCGTTTGGGCCAATCAAAATAACCGCCTTTTCATTATTATCTATTATAAACGCAGTAAAGTGTTTGTCCATCAAAATTGAACCAATTTGCATAGAAGCGTTTTCGTCTATTGTTATTTTTCCGCATTTTACAGAGTTTTTTCCTTCTTCTACGAGTTGTTTATTTTCAATTTGTTTTTTCTGAATTTCAACTTCCTTGTTAAAATCAAACAGCTTTTCTTTCAACCACATGATTATCATTTTAAATATATTCGGATTTCTCATTGCCTCTATTTCCTCATTATTAAGGTTGATTTGTTTAATTATCTCTTCTTCTGTATGTCTTGCTCCGTCAGACATGTTAATTGTTGCAATTTCTCCGGGACGAAATTCACTTGCTATGGCTTTCAAAAATTTTCCATTATCA
>JAFUUN010000123.1 GCA_017477855.1 Rickettsiales bacterium
CCAATTCCGTTGCTGGATGGAGGTCATGTTGTTGTCAATTTCATTGAATTTATTACCAGAAGAAGAGTGTCCAACAAAGTCTACAAGGCCATGGTTTATGTTGGTATAGTGATAATTACGTTGCTTATGGGACTGGGATTTTTTAATGACATATTTGTAAATAGGTAGTTTTTTTATTGGTATATGTATACTCTGTTGGCTGATTTTTTTGAAAATGTTGGCGGCTTTTTGAATGTATTTGGCTACACCACAACACGCTGCGGTGCTGCACTTTGTATCGCATTTGCAGGGGTGTTTCTCCTCATGCCAAAATATATTGTGTTCAGTAAAAAATGGCAACATGGCGGCCAACCAATCCGCGAACAATATCTGGAAGGACATGTCTCAAAAAAAGGAACACCAACACTCGGCGGCTTACTTGTAATCCTCTCAATACTGTTCTCATGCTTACTCATTGGTGATTTGACAAATAAATATATGTTAATTCTGATTTTTACCATTATTTCATTTGGCTTGCTTGGTTTTTGCGATGACTACAAAAAAATCAAGCAAAAAGACACCGGCGGAATAAGTGCCAAAATGAAGCTTGTGTTCCAGTTTTTGTTTGCTATAATAGCGGTTGTGGCGGCCAATGTTTGCATTGAAAGTCCTACGTATTCATCAACTTTAACATTTCCATTTTTCCGTAAACTAGTGCTTGAAATTGGAATTTTATATTCAATTTTCCGCATAATTGTAATTGTTGGTTCAAGCAACGCTGTAAATCTCACAGACGGACTTGATGGACTTGCAACCATCCCAATCATCTTCACGAGTGCGGTATTTGCAGCATTTAGCTACGTCATTGGCAATATTTTGTTGTCTAAATATCTGTTTTTTGACTATCAAAACGGAGCTCAGGAGATTTGTGTATTCTTGTCAGCAATGATTGGTGGGCTCATTGGATTTTTGTGGTATAATATCAAGCCGGCCAGCATTTTCATGGGCGACACAGGCAGTTTGGCATTTGGTGCGGTTCTTGGAGTTGCTTCAACGTTGATAAAAAGCGAGTTTGTACTTGCAATTGCCGGTGGATTATTTGTTTTGGAGGCATTGTCGGTTATCATGCAGCGCTATTATTTCAAATTTACACACGGCAAGAGAATATTTAAAATGGCGCCAATTCACCATCACTTTGAAAAGAGCGGATGGAGTGAAATGCAGGTTGTCGTCAGATTTTGGATTATCTCATTTTTCTGTGCTTGCATTGCGCTTGCGAGCTTGAAAATTAGGTAAGTGTTTTGTGGTTTTTGTATGAAAAAAAGTGTCTGTTTATCATTGGTTTTAGCATCATCTCTGTTTGTCAATGAAGTAAAAGCAGACGTGCGAATAACTTCATTAAAAGATAATGATAAAATATTCTCTCTATTGAAGGAATATCAAATCTACACCGACAACTGCAAGATTTATCTTGATAGATATTCTGTAATTGAGGGTATAGAGTATTATGACATGCAGAACAACTTGAAAACAGACGGCACAATTGTTGTCATGGATGCAC
>JAFUUN010000124.1 GCA_017477855.1 Rickettsiales bacterium
TCCTTTCGGCAGGATCTTCAATGCGTGTTCAATGAACTCTGTTGTGAACTTGTACGGCGGATTTGTCAGAATGCAATCACAATCTTCTGGCATCGATTCCACTTCCAAGAAGTTCACACCTCCTTTGCCAAAGCCACGGTCAATCAGATCCGTTGCAATGACTTCATGGCCAAGTCTCGTGAGTTCTTTCACAAGATGACCTGTTCCACACGCGCACTCATATATAAGGTGTGGCAGTTTCATGTGTTCTGCCAAGGCTGTTAATGCGCGTGGATCTGTAGCGTAGAAGTCATTGCTTTCACGCTCTAATTCGGTGTGATTGCTGGAACCTAATGCGGCAAACTGTGATGAGTGATTGCCGGTCCAGTCTTTCATACGTTCAAAGCAAACTTGACATCCTGGGCACCATTCAGAAGGTTGTAGGTGTTCAGGAGGTTGCTTTCATAGATATGCACATTGCCGAGGAACAGCGTGATTGACTTCAACGGCAGATCAATCTCACGCGCCATCAGATAAAGGTGGTAGATATCACACGGCAGCCCAAGGTTTGCGTCTGATGAACGCTGATAGGCTGAAATGATGACTTTGCCATCCTCAATCTGGAACTGCACCAGAGACAAACACGGCTGCTGGTTGGTTTCCACTCCGGTTTCGCCCAGGAACAGGACATAGTTCTTGCTGTTCTTCTTCTCAGCATTGATTTTCTTCACCAGTGCCGGCAGACGCTTGAAATAGGTCGGATAGCTATTTTTGAGTTGTTCACCGCAATAGTCCCACCACGTGATGCCTTCTGCCCGGTATTGTTCCGTGGAGGTGATTCCGGCTTCAAACATCTTCAATTCAGTTTTGAGCTTCTTGCGTGCGATGCCGTGTGTCTCAAAGATATCCAGCAGATCTGCCGGCTCCATGTGCAGCACTTCATTGGTTAGATACCTGATGCTTCCCTTCTTATTGGTCTGCATCCTACCCTCGGACATAACTTTGTCCAGCATTTTGTAGTAAATGTTCATGTTTTTTCTCCTTTCTTGTGAAAAAATTTGGATATGTCAAAATTTTTTTGTACTTTTGCACGCTCTTACCATTCTACGGGGTTACTTGTAGAGACATACACGGCACTTTTGCCGGAACATATACGAAGCGATACAGCCGCTGACTTAGGATCATTATGTCCTCGGTAGCGGCTGTATCGCTTGCAAATGTGGTCTGATAGAAAGGTAAGAGCGTCTGTCAGCCACAGCCGAGGGCTTTTTCTATACCCATCGGCATTGCTCGTATATGTCAGTGATAGAGTTTCCTCTATTCGGTTTTTCTCTTTTGGTTGCCCGGATCTTTGTCAGACTTTCGGGCAGAAAGGTACACCTTGAATGCAGCTTTGCGCTGTTCCTCGGTGAGCATGAATGTGCCATTGGTCTTGATAGCGTCGAAAATGACCGCCTCATATTGATGTTTGGCATCCAGTTTAGGCAGCAGGCTTTCGAGTGGCAGGATGTCCTGGACTGTGGCTCCTATGGCTTGTGCAACTTCGGGCACGAGGAACTTGCCAATAAGCAAAGCATCACCCATCTCCAGCGTCTTTGCAATCATCGCTGCCGGTGTGTCTTTCTTATACTCAAACGTACAAATACCACGCACGCTTTGTTCGCGTCGCCAGTTGAAGCCTTGTGGCTGTTCTACCAAAACCAGATAGTCCCGGTCTTTACTCTGGAACCCTTTCATGCCGTTGAAAAAGGCACGGCTACCTACTAAAATTTTTGTCATTGATTTATTCGTTTGCGACCTTTTTTGAGGTCATTGGTTATCGCCTTTCGGTCAACCTCACTATAGATCTGTGTCGTCTGTAGCTTCTGGTGCCCAAGTAGCTTTTGAATGGTTGTCAGTTGCACACCGCTTTGTCCTAAATGGGTGGCAAAGGTGTGCCTTGATGAGTGGAATGTTATTTTTGGATCTGCCTTGATGCGGTCCAGTATGTTGCGCAGCGTCTTATTGACAGATGAGTTTGTTGACAGGCTTTTCGTGAGGCGCTCGATGTTGCCATTGTATTTCTCCAGAAGGAGCAGCATTTTGCCACCAAACAGCTCTGCAATCGGCACTTCCACGATGAAGCCTGTTTTTGCCATCTTCTTTGTTAGCCAACCGCCTTTTATGTGCTCATTCCTGAGTGACACAATATCGGAAAACCTCAGTCCGGTATAGCAGCCTATCAGGAACGCATCACGCACTTTGTCTTCGTACCCTTTGAGTGCCATCCTCTCCAGTTTGTGAACTTGCTCTGTTGTCAGAAAACCCTTCTTGCTGACCATCTGCTGGATCCGGAAGCGGTCAAATGGATTGGTGTGGATGATATCACGTTTCCGTGCTTCATTCAACAATGCCCGGAGCAACCGGAGGCGGCTGATCCGTGTGTTGTGAGCAATGCCACTTTCACGCAGCCATTTGTCATAACTGACCAAAAACTGATAGTCAATGTCTGTGATCAGCGCACCATGCCGGAACTTGTCAATGTTATTCAACAGGGTTTGATAATTGAGTTTTGTGAGGTTCTTGCGTTCGCTCTGGTTGACAACCTGCGTTCCGAAGTCTGACAGTTTGGCAGCCGGTGAAATGTGCGACCGCACCGCCTCCCTTAGCATTGGTAGATGAACCTCTACACCACGCTTGATGTACTCCAGTTCTACCAACTCCACATCCTGCATCATCTGATAGAGGACATAGTTCAGACTGTCGGCATTCGGGGTCTCAATAACTGCCCCATGACTGAAATTTTCCGGTTTGACATACGTGTGTGTACTAAAATAAATTCGTCGCTTTTGTTGTGAGCACTCAATCTGGATGAGGCCTTCGCCTCTTTGATTGAGCCTTCGCGACCGGTTAAAAACCAACTTGTAACTAATTTTTTTGAGCATAGAA
>JAFUUN010000125.1 GCA_017477855.1 Rickettsiales bacterium
AATTTTCCAAAATGATATGTTGTATTATTATTAATATCATTATATATTCTATTGATTTCCCCTTTTAATGTTGCTGTTTTGCTAAAGATATGCTTTTTCCCAATTTTTATTCTATCAAAAAAACCTTTTGTTTTTAATATTTTATACTTTTTTTTATCTGATTTTTCTAAGCATTGATCACAAATTTCATTTTCATTACAATATTGATTTACAAGCATCCGTGCAATATGTAAAGTAAAGTCCCTTTCAAAACCCTCGCGGTTGTCAATTTTGTCATGTCCACCAGATGGATATTGATTATCAAACCATGTATCAATTGAACTATAACAATCGTTTAATTTTTCTTCATCAAATTCTCCTCGTTTAATTGAATCAATAAAATTATTAAGTTCTTTTGTAAGATAGTTGGTATCTTTATTTGGAAATATTTCACTATCTTTATTGAAAGCATAATAATAATCATCTTGCAACCGAATAAACCGAGCTTGACTTCTTTCGTCTATTTTGTTCTTTTTTTCTACATTTTTTTCTTTTTTATATTGTTCTTGTAATTCTTCTAGTGGTATAATTGGAAATCCAAATGGCTCCTTATTTTCTTTATCAGAATTTGCACTCATAAAAACTTTCTTAAAACTGCAAAAATGATAGCAGAAAAAACAAAACAATCAAGTTTTTAATTGGGAAATTTTACCACTTAATCAACTTTGCATTTTGAACTGCAAACTCGCGGCACTTTTGGGCGTATTCAGCATAGTCATCTGGGTTCCAGATTTCAAATGTCTTGCCCTTTCCAACGAATAGCGCCATGTCCTTCACGCCCGCATATTGAGTATATTGCTTTGGCACATTGATGCGGCCATCCTTGTCAATATCCAGTGCAACACTGTCGGAGAAAATTGCCGTCGTGAATGCATCTTTCTCGGGTGAAAATGGGTCAAAGCCGTCCATTGCATTCTGCAAGCGCATGATGTATGACTGCGTGCAACCTTCCAGACACTTTTTGGACAGTGATTTGTATATCACAACGCCCCCTTCGTCCTCTTTTGTAATGATGTCGCGGAAGCTTGCAGGCATGGATACACGCCCCTTCGCGTCAATCTTATTACTATATGTAGACAAAAAAAGCCCACTCATACTACTTCACAATGGCCTTAGGCCAAACAGCTTGTCCGCTCAACGAACAACCAAAATAACTCGCCAACCGAAGTCAGCACGCCCCGAGGGGCTCAAAAAACAGCTCCATATAGAAACTATATGGTTTTTAAAACAACTTTTTTGGACTTTCACCAAAATCTATTCCACAAAATGGAATTCTATGGAATTTTATGGGATAATTATTTTTATTGTCAAGAAATATTTTATTAACTAAATTTGTTGCGCGGCGCGGAGCGCGTTTGCTGGACGAAGTGGAGCATAGCGGAGCGAGGAGATTGCAAACGGCGAGGGCGTGGCCTCGGGCGGCGCAACATAAAAAACAGCCCCACCTTTACAGGTAAGACCTACACGTTTTTTATTTACTTGGTAAGAGTTTTTGAGTTGCAGAACATATTTCCTCCATCTTGACAAATAAATTCAGCCACGTAACATACTTGTGCCGAAAGGATATAGTAATAAACTTGACACGCGAAGATGTTTGGACTCGGGGGCGGTACCCGACACCTCCACCAATGGGGGTGATTAAGCTTCGACAGGCAATTGAACGTGGCATTTTACTTGGTTTGACCGACCATAATAAGTCAAATTGTAAATGGCAATAAGCCTAAAAACAATGTAATTGATGGCACATCGTTCTTCAAACGTAGAAACGTTGAGAACGCTGAAATGGCTGCTTAATTAGTATCCTTCGGGACAGACGATTAAGGATTACATGGTCAGCGATGACCTAAAATATCCCGGGGCGCTCACTGCCTATCAACAGAAGTGTGAGGTTTTTGCCACTTGACAATAAAAAATACCAATAATTTGTCAGCAGTGAAAATTGTATTAGCGTACTCCGGCGGGCTAGACACATCTGTGATTATTCCTTGGTTAAAGGAGAATTATGGCGCCGAAGTCATTACATACACGGCTGATTTAGGGCAGGACGAGGATTTGAGCGGCGTCAAAGACAAGGCCTTGAAAAGTGGCGCCATTGACGCGGTTGTTGAAAATATCACCAAAGAGTTTGTTGAGGATTATGTTTTTCCACTATTACAAAGCGGTGCGAAGTATGAAAATACATATCTCAATGGCACAATCTCGCGGCCACTGATTGCAAAGAAATTAGTTGAAGTTGCAAGAAAATACAAGGCCGATGCAATTTGTCATGGTGCTACTGGAAAAGGCAACGATCAGGTAAGATTTGAAGCTTCTATTATGGCGCTTGCACCTGATTTGAAGGTTATAGTTCCATGGAGAGAGTGGAGTTTTAAATCTCGTGAAGAACTGATGGATTATGCAAAAGCGCACGGAATTCCAGTTGAGGCAACTAAAAAAAGTCCTTATTCTATTGATAGGAATATACTTTATGTCTCGCACGAAGGTGGTGTTTTGGAGGACTGCAAGAATGAATTTCCTAAGGAGGTTTTGAAGATGACACAACATCCTGAGGATGCTTCGGAAGAGGCCGAGAATATAAAAATTACATTTGAAAAAGGTGTTCCTGTGGCAGTCAATGACAAAAAAATGGACTGTGTTGCAATTATGCAGACACTAAACAAGCTGGGGCACAAGCATGGTATTGGGCTAATTGACATTGTTGAAGATAGAATGGTCGGCATGAAAAGCCGTGGAACATATGAATTTCCAGCTGGTGAGATAATTTATCAAGCGCATCAAAAATTAGAAAGTATCACGCTCACCAAGGATGCATGGCTGTACAAACAAAAAATGGCATTGGACTATGCAAATTTGGTCTACTCTGCGGGCTGGTGTACGCAGTTAAAAGAGTGCATGGACGCATTCATCAACAAAACGCAGGAGCAAGTTAGCGGTGATGTTGTTATGAAATTATACAAAGGAAATGTATTTTCCGTATCAATTTCGTCGCCAAATTCACTTTACAATCCAAACCTTGCGGGCTTCACGATGGGCGAGGAATACAATCAGAAGGACGCAGAAGGGTTCATTAAAATTTTCGGATTGCCAATGAAAGTATTCGGAGGAGTACGAGGAAAATAATTTTAGCATTTTAACCTTTCAATTATGGCTAAAAGGGTAGATGAGAATGTGGATATAAAAAAAATAATCAAGGAGCAAAATGTGCAGTTTATACAGTTGCAATTTGTTGATATAAACGGGCTGGTGAAAAGTCTGACCATTCCGTCCGAGCACATAGATAAAATCCTTGCGAATGACATGATGCTGGATGGCTCGTCAATCAAAGGGTTCAGGAAAATAGAGACCAGCGACATGTGTTTTTGGCCAGACAAGAGCACATTCCAAATATTACCTTGGCAACAATGTGATGGAAAAAAAACAGCCCGATTGATTTGTGATATCCATAATCCAGATGGAACACCATTTGATGGATGTCCTCGTTGCAATTTGAAGCGTGTGATTGATGAGGCGGAAAAGCTCGGCTTGTCAATGAATATGGGGCCAGAGATGGAGTTTTTTCTCTTCAACAAGAACGAAAGCGGGGAAATAACGACAAAAACTTACGACAAAGCTGGCTACTATGATATGTATCCAGAGGACAAAGGCGAGGCCGTGCGCGCTGATATAGTAGATACGTTGCAGCATATGCATTTTGATATTGAAGCATCTCATCACGAAAATGCAGATGGTCAACACGAAATTGACTTCAAATATGCTGACATTTTAACTGCTGCGGACAATGTTTCCACGTTCAAAGTTGTCTCCAAGGCGGTGGCGAGCAAGTATAATCTTCACACAACATTCATGCCAAAGCCAGTGTTTGGTATGAACGGCTCAGGCATGCACTGCAACATTTCACTGTCAAAAGATGGTAAAAATGCATTTTTTGATGAGAATACAAAAACACAGTTATCAAAGCTTGCAGAGTATTCTGTCGGTGGAATTTTGAAAAATATAAGAGGCATGACCGCAATACTAAATCCAACTGTCAATAGCTATAAACGTCTCGTCCCTGGCTACGAAGCCCCTGTTTATATGGCCTGGGCGCTATCAAACAGGAGCGCGCTATTGAGAGTTCCTTGCAAAAGAGGCGTTTCAACACGGGTTGAATTACGCAGTCCAGATCCAAGTTGTAATCCGTATTTAGCATTTGCGGTAATTTTATATGCTTGCATGGATGGTATTAAAAACAAAATTACACCACCAAATCCAGTTGAGATGAATATCTATAAACTTTCTGAAAAAGAGAGAAAGAAGATGAAAATTGACAACCTACCAAGAGATTTAGAGGAGGCGCTGCATTATTTGAATAAGAACGAGATAATAAAGAAGGCGCTCGGTGAGCACATTTTCAACGAGTTTATGGATGCCAAAGAGCGTGAATGGCAGGAGTTTAGAAGTCATGTATCTGATTGGGAAATTGCCAAGTATTTAGGGATGTATTAGTATGAACTTTGCTGTTTTTTCACAAATTTTTATACCTGTTTTACTACTAATGCTGTCCGTTGGTCCAGTATTTATCACCATCGCAAATGTGTCAATGTTGCATGGATATTGTCAAGGTTTTTTTGTAGCAATTGCAACTTTTCTTGGAAATGCGGTTTATATCACTATTGGAGCAATTGCGGCCAATGAGTTTATATCAATGTTACCGCGGCCTGTAATGCTTTTCTTACCACTTGTTGGTGCGGCTTTTCTGCTGAATTTGGCTCACGGTTTTTGGAAAAAAGATATATCAAAAGTTAAAGATATAAATATCAAAAGATTTGATTTTGCAATACTAATAAAGATGTTTCTTCTGACACTTTCATCGCCTGTCGCTATTGTTGGCTACGGAGTGATTTTCACATCAATCGCAACAAACATCCAATCATCGCTCGCATCTGCATTGCTTGGAGGCTACTGCGGAGCTATTACTGGTAAGGTTTTGATTATCACTTTTTTTGGCACATTAGGAAAAAAAATTAGTAAGAAAGCACTGAAAATAATCAACAGAATATCCGCATGTTTGTTGTGTTTTTATGCGATCATGTTGATACTTAAGGTTTTAAAAGATTTGATATGAACTTACAAATATTTTTAACTTTGTTTTACCCAATTTTTCTTACTTCAATAGCAGTCGGACCTGTGTTTATCACATTGGCAAATTTGTCAATGACATACGGTTTGCGCCATGGCCTTTTTGCCGTTATCGGAGTGATCTTTGGCAATATTCTTTACATGGTTTTAGGTGCACTGACGGCCAGAGAAATAATCAATGAAGTGCCCGAAACAGTAATGTTATTCGTCTCGTTCTTTGCAACAATGTTTTTGATATATGTGGCATATGGCTTTTGGAAAAAGGATGTCTCAAAAATGAGCACAAAAGAAATTCAAAAGCAAAACTTCGGCACAATCATCAAAATGTTCTGCATCACATTGTCGTCGCCGGTCGTGATTGCTGGTTATAGCATCACGTTCTTGACGTTTGCTGATAAAGTAAGCGTTTCATTCGTTTCTGCGCTACTTGGAGGTATTTTTGGTGCAACAATTGCATACACAATAATTGCTGTATCCTTCGGCTTGCTTGGAAAAAAAATCCTTGCACTTGGTCCAAAGAAATACAAGATCATTTTGTCAACTCTCAACAAAATCGCGGCTGTGCTGCTGTTTACATTTGCGTCACTGATTGTTGTCAATTTTGTGAGGGAGGTTGTAAAGCTGATATAGCCTTGTCATGTCTATATCTCAAAACAATGCCACAAATCCAGTAATGACAAATGATACAACGATCAGAACAACAATAACGCGTGCAAAAATCTTCATAGGAGAAACCGCTCCACAGGTAGGGATCGAACCTACGACCAATTGGTTAACAGCCAACTGCTCTACCGCTGAGCTACTGTGGAATACACAGTATAATTTTATAAAAAAAGTAATTGTCAAGAGGAGATTAACATTCAGGTTAATAATATGTTTTGATAACAGAATTTAAATTTCTATCTCCATCACTGTCGGAGCATGGTCGGAGGTCTTTGGTTTGGCGCGAGTTTTCATGTCAACGTAGATTTGTGATATGTTGTCAATTACATTTTTGGATGACAAAAGATAGTCCAATCTCCACCCGACATTGCGGTCAAAGCCCTTTGTTTTGTAGTCCCACCAAGTATATTGCACGACACCAGGAAACCTCACGCGGAATGCATCATCCAGCCCGACTGCACGGATATCTCGCAAGGCCTGTCTTTCCAGAGGGTGAAAGCCAACTCCGCCATCATTTGCTTTCGGATGCGTCAGGTCAATTTCCTCCTGCGCAACATTAAAATCACCTCCAAAAATGACATATTCATCCTGAAAATTGTTTGTTTGCGCCTTGATTTCCTTCATTCTCGCCCGCAACCGTTTGTAAAAATGCAGTTTATATTTAAACCTCGCACTCTCCTCCAAGGTCTCGTCTTGTTGCAATACGCTTCCGCCCATCGGGACATAAACGCTTGCCACACGCGCAATCTTCCCGCCAATTGATACTATCGCCTCAACATATCTGGCCTCTTCATCAGTGTCCTGAAAGCCATAAAGTGGCAGTTCGTCCGTTTCCAAATCAATAGGATATTTTGACAAAATTGCAACACCATTGTATGACTTCTGCCCTTTAAAAAGGTAGTTCATTCCCATTGATTGGATGGCCGAGCTCGGAAAATCGCAGTCCTGACATTTTGTCTCTTGCAACAGTATGACATCAATTTTGTTGTCTTTGATGACGCTTTTCAGCATTTCGGTTCGTATGCGGATTGAGTTGATGTTCCATGTTGCAACGCGGATTTTCATATCACCACCAAAATGGTGCTATTGACGGGACTTGAACCCGCGACCTCTTCATTACCAATGAAGTGCACTACCAGCTGTGCTACAATAGCGTCGGCATTAAGCTATCGGTGTTTTTTTTAATTTCAATGATTATTTTTTAGTCTACATGTTAGAATGCACCAGAGTGTCAATGCCGTTTTTGATAACATCAGTGTCATAGCTTGCATATGCATTATTATGATCATGGTGATTAAATCCAAAAAAGCTTTTTATTTTACACCAAAAACCTTGTGTCTTTTTATGCACTTTTTTGCTTGTTGGAAAATTTGGATTAATCTTTTTTATCTCTGCCTCATTGATACCAGCTTTTTTACATTCATCTCTTATGTAATCTACGAATTTATGCAATTTCATTTTCTGAATTTTCTTGGTTCCTGCATCTCTAACTAAAATGCTTTTGTGGCCGAGTTTGTTGTATTGAATATCAATAATACTATCCATATTTTTAACAACTCTCTCTAAACTCAATTTCCTATTCATTTGCCCAAATTTATCGGCTTGCAAATTTAT
>JAFUUN010000019.1 GCA_017477855.1 Rickettsiales bacterium
ACGGGCATAATAATTCTCTGCGCAAATTTGGTTGCAACTGCGTATTCGCAGAAAAATTATAAGAATGCGTAATGTGTATTATCCGCGCCCCATTCCCTGTGATTGTGAAACGCCGCCAGCGCTGACATTTGCTGACATATTTGAACCTGCTTCTCCTACATTACTAAATTGCATGCCTTGACTTTGGTTTGGTTGCGTCGATTTTTCATTATTTTTACTATTTTCAGCTGATGTTGTTTGTTCTTTACCAGCGCTTTTTTCTTCCGTTTTCTCTTCTTTCTTGTCAGTTTTTTTCTCCTTATCCTTTTCTTTTTCCTTCTCGGCTCGCTTTTGTTTTCTTTCTTGAATTTCCTGATATTCCTTCTTCAATTGTTCTAAGTATTTTTTAATCTTATTTACTTTCTCCATTTCTTCTTTTGTTGGTTGACGACCGCCACCCTGCTGTTGTCCTCCACCCTGACCGGCAGATTGTCCACCGCCCTGTTGTTGTCCACCGCCTTGTTGTGGTCTACCTTGTTGTTTTTCTTTTCCGCCAAATAATCTTGCAAATAATTGTTTTATTTGTTCAACTTGTCTTTTAATTTCTTGCTCGCGTTTTTCGTCTTGTTCTTTTTGTTTTTTTTCATCCTCCTCTTTTTTTTGTTGCTCTTCTGCTTTGCGTTTTTTTTCTTGTTCTTCTTCTTTTTCATTGCTTTTGTCTTGGCTTTTGTTCATCTCATTTTTTTTCTCCTGTGTCGCTTGTTTGACATTTTCCTTATCTTTTCCAGATGGCTCAACTCCATCTTTGCGAGCATCTTGCAGTTTATTAGCATCAGGTTTATTTTGTGTCGTTGCAGCGTTTTTTTCTGACATATTGTACAATGCAATTATAACAAACTGTTATCATATTGCAAGAACTTATATTGCATTGCAAAAACATATTTGACAAAAACCAAAAAAATGATAAAATCTCCCGCCAATTTATGTTCGTGCAGTTGTTTGAATTTGTTGTTTCTACACGAATTGGCAATGCATGCGCTTTTTTGGTGGGTGCACTCATATTTTATGGTATCTTCCGACTTGTCGTGAAAATCATTGATTATATTGTCTTCAAGAGACTTATGAAGATGGTCATGCAGGCCGTTTTTGATTTGGAAGATGACGAGGATGATGATGAATATTTCAAGCCACAGAGTTCATATCATGAAGATGAGCAATCGCAGAAAAAGGACAAAAAACGCGAGCAAATGCGCGAGGCCGAACGCATGCAAAACCTGCAAAATCAGTTCATTGGCGGACATAATAAATCTCGTCCGAAGAAGCGTATTGTTGGCTTCAATCAGGATGCAATTATAGGCAAATGGACAGCTCGTGTGGCAAAACAGATGCTGCAAAAATACGGCAAACTTGATATGAATATGGTCAATGAAGTTGGATATTTCCAAGCATTGGTTATGGCCCAGCGCGGTGAGCAAAGCATCTCCAATGGTTTCCGCCAGAGATAGCGATCCGACACTAATTTATGTTGCGCCAGGGCGGAGCGCGTTTGGCCGACGAGGAACGAGGCGCAGCCAAACGGCGAGGGCGTGGCCGCGAGCGGCGCAACATTCACCAATCCATCTGATATGCATTATCAATATAGACAAAGTTTTTTGAGTTTGTAAAATAAATAAATGCGTCGTATCTTACAAAGTAGTCACTGAACTCATCATGTTCAGCCATGAACTCTTGTGAAGCCTCCGCAATGCGCCGCCACTGGCTCTGCTGGATGACATTGGAGTAGTCATAGCACTCTTTTCGCCGTTTGACTTCCACAAAAATGATGGTCTTACTGGCCGTATCCTCAAAAATCAGGTCAATCTCCGCAGTGGCCGTGCGATAGCGCTGTTTTAGTAGCTTGCACCCCATTTTTTGCAGATGTTCTATCGCCAGTTGCTCGCCAAACAGACCACTCTTATACCGCTCGTTATTGCGCAAATTCTCACCCATTAAAGTCTACTTCCTTCGTGTATCCACCTCTTTTTACGTATTCCAAGAATTCTTTTTTGACCTCTTCCATACCTGCCTGTGTATCGCTCTCGCACC
>JAFUUN010000002.1 GCA_017477855.1 Rickettsiales bacterium
CCTCGCTCCCGCTCGGGCTCCGCTCGGAGTAAAAACCTGCTCCGCCCAGCGCAACACCAATAAATCAATTTGATTTTTTTCTATTTTAAAATATAATCGATCGTGCACACATGTTGAAATTTAGACACTTAATATATTCGTTCTGTGCTCTCTTATTATGTGGTTGCAACGGATTGATAGTCAATCACTATGCAAGCAGAGGTTCCGATCCTATTGATGGGGCAAAAATTGGTTCAGGTGTATACGCAGATGCGGAAACCGTATATCCAGAAGCAAATTTAAACTTCCTAAAAAAGAAAAGTGATTTAGATTACAAAAAATATTATGCCAGCGCAAAAATGTATCACGCAGATAAATATAATGTCTCCAACGCCTACATGAAGGACTATACAAAGCTTCTTGCGGTTGATGCCGATGACCTTGAAAATCGCTTGAAGGAAGAACAATTTAACATTCCAAGTGGTGAACTTTTGAGAAAAATGGAAACAGGAACCGCAATGCAACGTCCTGTTGAAGGGAATGTCAGGGAGATACAATATCTTAAAGATGAGCAAAAAGTTGTTGCCTATCCTGACTACATGGTGGCGTATTTGGATCCTTATGTCAAGCGCAAGCAGGCCAAAGAAGTAGTCGTGGAACAAGAAAGTGATTTCATTGCAACCAGTCATACCGACAAAAAACTTGAAGGTGATGTCCGCACTGCATATGTGGATTATTTTCTGCAATGGTCGGCTGAAACCAACAATGAAGACAGAGAATATTACAAGGAGAGACCACTGAAATAGCAGACAAAACGGGTAAATGATTAAAAACAGTTATCAATGTAAAAATAATCCTTGACAATTATTTTTGTCATTCAAAGAGCTGTTTGATGTCACAAATTGCATTGATTGGAAAAAAATTGGGCATGACTAATATGTTTGATGGACATAAAATTGTTCCTGTCACGCTTGTAAAAGTGTTGCCTAATGTAGTTGTTGAAACCCGCAAATACGATAATAAATACGGACTAGTCCTTGCTGGAAATGAAATTATAAAAGAGAGCAAAATTAACAAGCCACAGCGCTCTGAATTGGCTCGTAAAAATATCAAACCACGCAGTGATGTCTGTGAATTTTCATTTAAAGATGAGGTTAAATTTGCAAATGGAACAGAAATGTCTGTTGGTGATTATTTATTGAATGCATTCATAGATGTTCGTTCTCACTCAATCGGAAAGGGTTTCCAAGGTGTCATGAAAAGATATGGTTTTGGCGGTATGCCTGCCTCACACGGACACTCGTTGTCGCACCGTTCTCTCGGTTCAACGGGAAATAGAACATTGCCAGGTCGTGTCTTCAAAGGTAAAAAAATGGCCGGCCACATGGGTGACAAAAATGTCTGCGTACAGAATTTAGTCATCTGCGCAGTGGATAAAGATACAAATATAATCGCAGTTCGTGGTAGCATTCCTGGTAAGGAGAATACCGTTGTATATATTACAAATGCAATAAAGAAGAACGTAGATAACAACAAGATGGTTAATGGTTTGGTGTGTGAAGGTTAAAGTATTTTCTCTTGAAAATGGCAGTGAATTGAATAGCGAGGTTGATCTTCGTGATGATGTCTTTGGGTTGCCATATGATAACAAGTTTATGAGTATGTATTTTGCGCGCATGAAAAGTGCAAGCTATGTGCCTACAAACAAAACAAAAAATATTTCTGAAGTTTCTGGAACAACAAAAAAACCTTTCAAACAAAAGCACACGGGAAATGCTCGTCAAGGTTCCATGCGTTCAGCTCAAATGCGCGGCGGTGGTATAGCTTTTGGCCCTCGCGCAATGCAAGGATTTGTAAAAATTCCAAAGGGTGAGGCAATTCTTGCGAAGTCAATGTTGTTATCAAATGCATTTGCGAACGGCTGTGGTTTCGTAATTGATAAGGCACATTTCAATTCTTGCAGAACAAAAGAGGCTAAGAAAATATTGTCAAAATTCAGTCCAAAGTCAGTCGTCATTATCCACAACGGAGGGGTTGACGCAAATAGCTTATTGGCAGTTAGGAATTTGCAAGGTGTAAAATTTGTCAGTCAAAATATGCTAACGGCTAACGACTTGGTTTACGCAAATGCAGTATTGATTGATGTCAATGCGGTAGAGACACTATCAAAAGTATTATATGTAGATTATGAAGGCGACAATAATTGAGCAGTTGGATACTGAAAAGACACACAAGTTGCTTGAAGGAAACAGATATACTTTTCTTGTTTCAAGGACTGCAAACAAGGATGAAATAAAGAAGGACGTTGAGACGGTTTTCGGTGTGAAAGTTGTTGACGTGAGAACGACAAATTGCCCTGTCAAAAACAAATCTTTCCGTGGCACAGCCGGCAGAATGTCACAATACAAGAAGGCATATGTGCTTGTCGCAAATGGCATGAAAATAGATTTTGGTGAAAAAGTTGAAGCAAAATAATATGGGAGAATTAAAAGTTAACAGGCCGGCCAGTCCTTCATTGAGAGGCACTATCATATTGCGCAGCACAAGCAGAAAGAACAAACCTTGCAAGGAATTAGTGTGTTGCAAAAAATCATCCGGCGGAAGAAATGCAAAAGGTCACATTACAGTTCGTTGCCGTGGCGCAGGAAACAAGCAAAAGTATAGAATTATAGCTTTCAAAAAGACAATTTTTGATGTAAAAGCAAAGGTCGCGTCGTTAGAGTATGACCCAAACCGCAATGCTGAAATAGCTTTGTTGCAGTATGACAACGGACAAAAGGAATATGCAATTGCAGTTGATGGATTGAAAGTTGGTGACACGGTTGTAAATTCAAAGTCGGCAGAAAGCGTGTCGATCAAGCCAGGCGTGTCATTGCCATTGTCGGAAATACCTATTGGTGTTAATGTTTGTTGCGTTGAGCTGAAACCTGGATGTGGTGCTAAGATGGCTCGTTCAGCTGGTTCATTCATTAAACTTGCTGGTAAGGAAAATGGTATGGCGGTGTTGAAGTTGACATCTGGCGAGACAAGATTAGTTCCAGCAGAGTGCATTGCAACAGTCGGCATTGTTTCAAACATTCAATATCAGAATACAAAAAAAGGTAAGGCAGGTCGCAGACGCTGGGCTGGTTTCAGACCTCACACACGCGGTGAATGTATGAACCCGGTTGATCACCCACTTGGTGGTAGAACTCGCGGTGGATTACCAAAGACACCTTGGGGTAAATACACAAGAGGACTTAAAACCCGTAAAAATAAGTTTACAAATAAGTTTATAGTTTCAAGAAGAAAGAAGTAATATGGCAAGATCGGCAAAAAAATTACCTTACGTATCGTGGAGCTTATTGAAAAAAGTTCGCGACAGTGAATTGCGTAAAAGGCAAATAAAAACATGGTCACGCAGATCAACAATTTACCCAGAGTTCGTTGGGTGTGTATTTTTGGTCTACAACGGAAAGGGCTTCATGCCTGTTTCAGTGGTTGAGAACATGGTAGGAAGGAAACTTGGTGAATTTGCAATGACACGCAAATTGCCTAAACATTCAGTTCAAAAGCGTGGTGGGAAATAATTATGAGACAGGTAGAGGCATCATTGAAATACGTGAAGGGTAGTTTTTATAAATTGAACTTGGTTGCGAGTTTGATAAGAAATTTAAGCGTTCAGGAAGCAGACGCGCAGTTGGCATTTTGCGAGAAAAGAATTGCATTTACCGTAAGAAAATTGCTTGCTTCATGCGTTGCAAATGCGCGTAATAATTTCAAGATTTCAGGCGACAATTTAGTTATCGCACGCGTAGATGTTGGTAAATCTTTTGTGCTGAAACGTTCAATGCCAAGGGGCCGTGGCCGTGGAACACGTATTGAGAAGAGATTTGCTAATTTAAGAATTGTCCTTGAAGAGCAGAAAAATGTTGTTGACAATAAAAAAGTTGTTAAAAAAGTGAAATAGTATGGGACAAAAAGTGAATCCTATTGGTTTTAGAGTTTGCAATGGCAACAAGAGGACGTGGGCATCTAATTGGTGTGTAAAAACCAGAAGAGAGTATGTTCAAAATGTTGCGGATGACTTAAGAGTTCAGAATTTCTTCCACAAAAATGCAAGTAAATATTCGGTTGGTAAGGTCAATATTGAAAGGCAAAAAAATAAGCCAGTGAAGATTGTTTTGCAGTCAGGAAAAATCAGCTTGGTTATTGGTAAGAAAGGTGAAAATATAGAGCAAATTGAGAAGAGCTTGAAAGACATGTTGACTGAGAATAAGATTTCTGTTGATGTGAAGGAAATTAAGCACGCAAATTTGGATGCAAACATTGTCGCACGCATGATTGCTGACAGAATTGAGAACAGACAGTCGTTTAAAAGAGCTGTAAAAAGTGCAATGGACATGGTCATGAAGTCAGGCGCGATTGGTATTAAAGTAAGTTGTGCGGGAAGGTTGAACGGTGCCGAAATAGCAAGAACGGAAAAGTTCAAGGATGGGGTGACACCGCTTCACACATTGAGAGCTGATATTGACTACGCACACTATGACGCAAAAACGACATACGGTGTTATAGGAATAAGAGTTTGGATTTGTACAAAAAGATAATATATGCAACCTAAAAAGACAAAATTTGCAAAGTTTCAAAAAATCCGTGTTTCTGGTACGGCACAGGTTTGCAATCAAGTGTCATACGGCTCATACGGTCTTGTTGTCAGTGAAAATATTAAGTTGACAGGCAAAGAAATTGAGGCGATCCGTAAGGTCGTTAGTCGTTCAATGAACAGGCAAGGTGCTCTTTACATGAGGGTTTTTCCACAGTTGCCAGTTACAAAAAAGCCAGTTGGAACCCGTATGGGAGGTGGTAAAAGTGGCGTTGAAGAATGGATTGCGCCAATAAGAAAAGGAACGGTGATAATAGAGGTTGACAATGTTTCCGAAGCGGTAGCTTTAGAAGCGTTGACAAAGGCAAAATTCAAGTTGCCGGTGCCTTGTTTTATGGTAAAAAGGAAGTTTGCTTATTTATAGTTGACAATTAAAATATGACAAAAAGTGTGTACAGTGAAATGTCTGTTGCTGATTTGAAAAAGAAGAGTTTTGACCTGAAAAATGAGGTTATTATCCTTATGATGCAGAAGAATTCGGGTACATTGAAAGACGTTTCAAAAATAAGAAAAGTGAGGAGAGAAAAGGCGAGAGTGCTAACGGAATTAAATAAGAAAAGCATATGATTGAGGCAAAGATTGTAAAAATAATTGATACCCACACCGTGAAGGTTTTGGTGGTAGAGACAAAAAGGCACCCGCTTTATAACAAGGTTTTGAAAAAGAGAAAATATTACATGTGCCACGTTAATGAGTTACAGGTTGCAGTTGACAGCATGGTTATGGTTGAAAATTCAAGGCCTTATTCAAAAATGAAAAAGCATGTTGTTGTTGAAGTGATAAAGTAGTTATATGATTATAATGGGAACAGTTTTGAATGTTACTTGTAATTCTGATGCTGAGCTCGTAAAGTGTTTTGGAATTAATAAAAGCACCGGCAAACGCACGGCTGGAATTGGCGATGTAGTGATGGTTGCAGTGCAAAAAGTCAAACCAAATTCAAAGATTAAAAAAGGTGACAAACACTACGCTGTGATTGTCAGGACAAAAGGTAAGATAAAAAGAAGCGATGGTTCATACGTTTCATTTGGAGACAATGCGGTTGTGTTGATTGACAACAAGACAATGGAGCCAATTTCAACCCGTGTTTTGGGCGCAGTCGCAAGAGAAATAAAGAAAGATTTTCCAAAAATAGCATCGTTAGCTTCTGAAGTTTTGTGATATGAGAAAGATAATAAATTATTCAAAGGTTAAAATTAAAAAAGGCGATGAAGTAGTGATTATTTCTGGTAGTCACAAGGGTAAAAAGGGATCTGTAAAGTTTGTGTTTCCAAAGATCGGAGCCGTTGTTATTGAAGGTATCAATGTCGTCAAAAGGGCTGTAAAACCACAACACAACAACAATGAAAATTTCTTGAAACGCGAAAAACCAGTCGCTATTTCAAAGGTGAGAGTTTTGAAAGCAGGAACTAAAAAAGTTGCAAAGAAAAGTGTTAAGAAAAGTTAAGTATGGGATATTTTGAAGAGTTGTACAAAACAAAAATTGTTACTGATTTAAAGAATAAGTTCGGCATTAAAAATCCACATTGCGTTCCAAAAATTAGCAAGATAGTTGTCAGTGCTGGCTTCGGAAAAGACGGAAATGACAAGAAGTTTTTTGAAGGAACAATGAACGAAATTGCTTTGATTACTGGTCGCAAGCCATGTTATCGTAAGTCAAAGAGAGCAATCGCGGGATTTAATTTGAAGGAAGGACAAAATGTTGGAACATTCGTCACGTTGAGAGGAAAAACGATGTACGAATTTTTGGAAAGATTGATTTACTTGTCATTGCCAAGAATTCATGACTTCAAGGGCTTTTCAAGAAAGTCATTTGACAAGCACAACAATTTTGCATTTGGTATAAAAGACCACTTGATTTTTACTGAATTGAGTTACGATACCATCGTGAAAAATCGTGGTTTAAATATTATGTTCACTATTGAGAATGCAAAAACACAGGATCAAGCGTGTGAATTACTAAGAGGTTTTGAGTTTCCAATAAAGTAGATATGGCAAAAAAGAGCATGATAAACAAAAATGAGAGACGCAAAAAAGCGATTGAGTTGAGGAGAGAACAAAGAAAGAACTTTTCAACTCTCCTTCTTTCAGACGAATTGGATATTGAATCAAAGTTTAAATTGATGAAAATTTTGGACAAAACACAAGGTTCGTCATACATAAAATATAGAAATCGTTGCGCAATTACAGGTCGTCCTCGCGGATACCGCGGAGGTGTCGGGCTTTGTCGCGCGGCATTGCGTCATTACGCATCATTTGGTTTTATAGCTGGTGTCAAAAAGAATTAATATGTCAGGAAAATATTTATTAGGAAATATGTTGTCTGCAATTCACAACAAAAAGTTCTTCTACGAGAAGCCGGTTGTGGTTGAATATAATGGACTTTGCGAAGACGTTTTGAAAGTCATGGAGGGTGCCGGCTATGTAAAAGAATTTAAAATCGTTAATGAGAACGGCAAAAAAAATATAGAGGTTTTGTTGCAGATTATTGCTGGCAGAAAAACGATTAATAGCTTTAAATTGGTGTCAAAACCAGGATGTCGTCAATATGCAGACAAGGACAAAATGAAGAAAATATTGAGCTACAATCCATTTGCTTTAACAATTGTGTCAACATCAAAAGGTGTTATCCCGGTTAAAGAGGCAGTGGAACTTGGAGTTGGTGGTGAAGTGTTGTGTGAAATATTCTAATATGTCAAGAATGGTAAAAAAACAGTTGCCGGTTGTTGATGGCATTAGCTTTGCCATGGAGGGGGATAACTTTATCGTATCAAACTCAAATGGCTCTATTGCTATAAATTTGAACAAGAAGGTTTCAATTGACACAACAAACGGATTAAATTTCAAGTCGTTGGAGAACGAGGACAAAGGTGCTTTGGCCACTATTTATGTGCTTGTGAGGAACGCGATGGATGATTTGAAAAATGGCTACACAGCAAACTTGAAAATGATTGGTGTTGGTTTTAAAGCAAGCGTAAACGGTAAGTTTTTGAGGACATACGTCGGATTGAGCCATGATGTGATTTTTGCAATTCCAGAAGGATTGACAGTCACGGTAGCAAATGACACAGAGATAACAATCAAAGGGCACGATCGCAGCAAGGTCATGCAGTTTGCGCGCTCTGTTAGAGACATCAAAAAGCCAGAACCTTACAAGGGGAAAGGGATTTTCTTAAACAATGAAAAGATATTGAGGAAGGAAGGTAAAAAGAAATAGTTATGCGTGAGTATAGAAGACAAAAAAGAGCAAGTGCTATCAAGAGAATACGGGCTAAGTTTGGCTATGGATGCCAGCATGAAGTGCTTTTGTTTTGCAGCAGCAAAAATGTCTACGCACAGGTCATTGACTTGAAAAGCGGAAAAACATTGTTTAGTGTGTCAACATTGGCATTGCGCGATGGCGTGAAAAACTGCAAGAACATCAAAAAAGCAGAAGAGTTGGGTAAGATTTTAGCCGACAAATGTAAAGAAAAAAAGATAACAAAAATTTCTTTTAACCGTGCCGAAAAGATTTTCCACGGTGTCGTTAAATCAGTGGCAGACAGTTTTTATGGTAATTTGAATTGATTTTATGTTAGTAAGTTCAAAAGTAGTCAACAAAAAATTCTACAATATAGAGTTTGAGGAGAAAGTTTTATCAATCGGCCGTGTTGTGAAGGTTGTGAAAGGTGGAAGAATTTTCTCGTTTTCGGTTTTGGTCGCAATTGGTAGCAAAAATGGTTGCTTTGGTGTCGGTCTTGGAAAGGCATTGGAAATTAACGAAGCACGCAAAAAGGCCATAAATAACGCAAAGAAAAATCTTTACCAGATTGTTTTAACGAAGGATAAAACCATTCCGCACGCCGTTGAGGCCAAGTGCGGAGCTACCAGAGTTGTCATAAGGCCAGCTCAGGTAGGTCGCGGGATTATCGCTGGTGGTGCCATGAGAACCATTCTGGACTGCCTCGGATTGCGCGATGTTGTAGCAAAATGTGTCGGTTCATCCAACGTTTATAATCTGTCATATGCAACAGTAAAGGCGCTGTTAAAGCTAAAATCATCAAAGTATTACGCTGGTTTGAAAAAAAATAACAAAAAACTTGATTTTAATATTGCCGAGTTAGAAGACAATGGCAGTGAAACGATTGAGTCAACTGTTGAGGAATAATTGATATGAAATTGAATAGTTTTACAAAGACAACAAAAGACCGCAAGAGAGTTGCAAGAGGTGCAAGAAGCGGTTTTGGACGCACAGCAGGACGCGGACATAAGGGTTATAAAGCTCGTTCAGGGAGTACAGTTAAGGGCTTCGAAGGAGGACAAACTCCAATTTATCGCCGCTTACCAATGCGCGGTTTTAATAGTAAAAAAGAGAGCGCAAAAGAGGTGTCGTTAAAACGTTTGGTTTGTTTTGTTGGAAGTAAAATTAGTGAGATTAACCCGGAAGTTTTAGTTAGCTATGGTGTTATAAAGGACAGCGAAAAAGCAAATGTCAGATTGATTGGTTCTGATATTGACATCAAAAAGATTGAAGGAATTAAAAAAATTTTCGTTTGCTCAGCCTCGGCAAGCGTTATTGAGAAATTAAAAAAAGCAGGTGTTGAAGTGGTTTTGAATAAATAATTATGGCAAGTTCAGTAAGAATTTCTGGTGTCAACTTACCTATTGAGAAGAAGGTTTATGTCAGTTTGTCCTATCTGTTCGGTATAGGAAGGGTGCTTGGTAAGAAAATTTGCAAAGATCTTGGTATTGACTGTGAGCGCAGAATGAAAGATTTGAGCGATGAGGAAGTTGAAAAGTTGCGTATTCACATTGACAAGCATTTTGTTGTGGAGGGTGATTTGCGTGGACAAATTAGTCAGAATATCAAGTTGATGATTTCCATTGGATGTTATAGAGGCGCGCGCCACCGTTTGCGTTTGCCAGTCCACGGACAAAGAACAAAAACAAATGCAAAAACGAGGAAGGGTCGCAGTGCTCCAATCGCAAATAAGAAGGTGGCAGTAAAATAGTTTAATATGGCAAAGGTTAACAAACAATTAAAATCCTGTTCAATCGGCGTGGTTTATGTCTCGGCTGGTTTCAACAATACAATTGTGTCAGTGGCAGATGAAGGCGGAAATGTTTTGAGCTGGTCTTCGTCGGGGAAAATGAAGTTCAAAGGTGCACAGAAAAGCACTCCTTACGCAGCACAGGTTGTGGCCGACAACGCGGCAAGGGCAGCAATTGAAAAATACAGATTGAAGACAGTTTCGGTTGTCTTGAATGGACCTGGTGCAGGTCGCGAGTCAGCTGTTAAAGCGCTACAAACGGCAGGTTTGATAGTCACAGCAATCGTTGATATAACTCCAATCGTTCACAATGGTTGCAGGCCACCAAAACGCAGAAGAGTGTAATAGTTTTTAGTATGGGAATTGAAATTTACAGTAAAAACATAGTTTTTCCAAAGAAGTTCCAAGTTGAGATGGATGAAAGTGGAAAGCACGGAAAATTCACGGTTTATCCTCTTCAAAAGGGCTTTGGTGTGACCGTTGGGAACATTTTGCGCCGTACAATGTTATCATCAATCAGAGGCATTGCTATTGACACATTGAAAATCTCGGATGCACAACATGAATATTCAGTGATTTCTGGTGTTAAGGAAGAAGTTGCAGAAATAATTTATAACTTACGTAGAATTGTTTTTGCATCTGAAATGGATAGCTTTAACTTGAAGTTCTCTGTCAAAGGCCCTAAAAAAGTGTACGCATCAGACATTAAATTGCCGATGGGAGCGAGTATTGTTAACCCAAATTTGTATTTGTTTGAAATCACGACGGACAGAACGGTTGAATTGGAAATGCACTTGATTGCCGGCATCGGTGACATTTTTGTCAACCAAGCGGAGCAACAAACAATAGATAGTATTCCTCTTGATAAGCATTTTAGCCCAGTATTGAATGTGGCGGTCAGTATTTCTCAAACACGTGTTGACAAACAAACTGACTATGATAAATTAGTTTTGGATGTGGAGACAAACGGCGCTGTGAGTGCTGAAAATGCCTTCAAAGTCGCAGTATCAATATTGTCAAACTTCTTGTCATCAATCAGCGATGTTCAAGAAAAGATGTATCTCAACGTTGAAAGTAGTGAGGGAGTGAGTAACATGATTGCTACAGATGACAGCGGTTATAACTATAATTTGTTGCGCAAGATTGACGACCTTGAGCTGTCGGTGCGCTCGCAGAATTGTTTGAAGAGCGATGGTATTGAATATATCGGTGATTTAGTTGTCCGCAATGAGAACGATATGTTGAGAACACCAAACTTTGGACGCAAATCGCTGAATGAATTAAAACAGTTGCTCTCACAAATGAAATTGAAATTTGGTATGAACATTGAGTGGCCACCAAAGGATATGAAAGCTTTACAGGCAGAGGCGAAGAGATTTTTTGAGGGCGAGTAATTGGTAATTTTGTATATGAGACACGGTTCTAAGAAAAAAGTTTTAGGCATGCCAAGCTCACAGAGAGCGGCAGTTTTACGCAATTTGATGATTTCTTTATTAAAATGCGGAAAAATTGAGACAACACTCGCAAAGGCAAAGGTTTTGGCTCCAAGCATTGAAAAGATGATAACACTTGCAAAGAATGAGAATTTGGCAACAACACGCATTCTTGCTGCAAGGTTGGATAAAGAAAGCGTTGCGAGCATTTATGAGATTGCAAAGAAGTTTGCAGAAAGAAAAGGCGGCTATACAAGAATAACAAAGACATGGCGCAGATATGGAGATGGCGCAGAAACCGCAATAGTTGAGTTTGCGTTTTAGATTTATGTATGTATTTTCAAGAAGTTATTTCCAGATTAATTCGTGAATATAGGCGTGGATTTGGAAGTAACAACGGCTTTTTTTTTAGACACAAATTTTTCTTCAATGGTTTTTTATCTGGTTTTTTAGTTTCGATTGTTCTAATAAAAATCATATTTGGTGGCAGTTTTGAACGACTAAAATTGTTGGACGACCCAATGCTTGACAAAGATTTATTTGCAAAGACATATAATTACATCAAAGTTATAGACAAAAACGATAAGATAAATTTCTCAGAAACAGAGAGTAGCGAGAGGTCGTTGGTTGTGAAGAGGGACAAAATCACCAATGATTTCGCATTGGAGCGTGGTGACAATCTTGCAACTTTGCTTTGGAGAAACGGGTTTGAGAGGAGTGAAATTGTAAAAATTATCCGACTACTCGCAAAAGTGAAGGCCAATTTGTCGCACTTGTCAAGTGGGCAAACGTTCAAAATTACCTACAATTCAATCATTTCATACGACACAATCAAGTCGCTGGGCTCGGCGTTACGGCCAGCAAAAAGGGAGAAAAACGAGCACAGAATAATTGAAAAACTATTTTTCAAGCACAACAACGGTGTAAAATACACAATCATCAAGAATGACGATGACTTCACGGTACACATTGAAAAGCCGAAGTTGATAACCAAAACACACATTGTCACTGGTGTGATAAACACGAGTTTGTTTGCGGATGTTGTGGATGCAGATGTCAAACCAACCACGTTGCATAATGTCCTAAATGAATACGCTTTCTTGATTGACTTCCAGCGCGACCTGCATCCAGGCGACCAATTCGTATTTATTTTAGATACATCCAAGGATGGCGACGGCGACACAGTAGCAGAAAAAGTGCTCTACATGAACTTGATTTTAAGTAAGAAAAAGCACGAAATTTTCAACTTCAATGGCAAATTCTACAACCGCAATGGCGAGAGTATCAAGAAAACACTACTGATGACGCCTGTGGACGGTGCAAAAATCACAAGCAATTTTATGTCAAAGCGTAGACATCCAATTCTTGGTTATAGCCGTGCACACAAGGGCGTTGACATGGCTGTTCCGACAGGTACACCAATATTTGCAGCAGGTGATGGAGTTATTACAGTCAAAAAGCATGATGGTGGTTACGGTAACTGGATCGAAGTCAAACACAATTCCACCTACTCCACCAGATACGCACACATGAGCCGCTTTGCAAATGTGTCAGTGGGACAGAGAGTAAGACAGCGCCAAGTCATCGGGTATGTCGGCATGACAGGCATGGCAACGGGCCCACATCTGCACTACGAAGTACTCCAAAACGGCACACAGATTAATCCAAAACGCATGACATTCCCATCTGTTTATAGATTGACAAAAGAAAAACTGGCTGATTTCAAGAAAATCGTGACTGAACTTGACGGCATGTTGCATGGAAATGGTGTGAATTAATATGAGAATAAAAGCGTTTGTCTTTGCTATTTTTGCTGCCACGTTGAGCTCATGCACGACAATAGGAAATATCATCTCAACGCCAAGCTACTCCGTTCATACTGCTGACAAAATAATATTGGAAAAGAACCGCGAGCCTATCAAAACGGTGTATCTCCGACAAAGCACAAGCAGTGACGAAAATGTATATTCAAAAGTCATGAATGACCTACGCAAGAAGCTGGACGCTGATAATATTCAGGTCGTGGATGACATCAATAAAACAAGTCATGTGTTAAGCATCAACATCCGCAATGTGGCTTATGATGTAGATGCTGACTTCGCAAACAAAAGCAGAAAAACGTTGCTAAATAACGATTTGAGCTCGTCATATAGCTTTGACAATAACAACTCTCCGCATGCTGTTTTCAATAAATTTGAAGGACTGAAAAATGAGAACAACAGTGGCTTTGGTGGTCTTTTGAGGCGCCGCAATGTCCTGCCATCAACACTATTTACGATCGGTGGTGCAGGAGTTGGATTTTATGCAGGATACCTCATTGCTGGTTCAACTGCGCCAGTTGCATTCGGGGTTTTGGGCGCAATAGCACTGGGCGGAACCAGCTATGCACTTTATCAATCATTCAAGGATGTCGGGGTGATAATAACCTACGATATCATGGTTGAAGAGCGCGTAAAACGTCCGCAACAACACAACCGCAAATTGCTTGTCAAAACCGCTTCCAATGCTGCCGAGGAGACATTCTACTCCTACAACGACAACTGGAATAAATATGTATCAAAATATGCAGTCATTGGTATTGGATCGCGCGTGTTGCAAAAGCAGATGATCAACAAAATGTGTCCGATGATTGCTGGCTCGGTCGTAAAGCTGTTTGAGAAATAAAAAAAATTTTTGTGTTAAATAATATATGTTGCGCGGCGCGGAGCGCGTTTGGCCGACGAGGTACGAGGCGCAGCCAAACGGCGAGGGCGTGGCCTCGGGCGGCGCAACAAAAATTGACTGTTTTAAAAATCTATCATTCAACAGTCACTGATTTTGCCAGGTTGCGTGGCTTATCAATGTCGCGTTTCAGTTTCAGAGCGGCATAATACGCAATAAACTGCATGATAACAGCATAAGACAACGGCGCAGTGAAATTATTGCAGTCAGGCATGGTAATACTGTCAGCAATCTGTCCGTCAAACCGCGCAACACCATATCTATCACTAATCAAATACACCTGCCCTTCCCTTGCCAAAATCTCCTCAACATTTGAGCATGTCTTCTGGAAAGTGTGATCTGGAATACCAATGACAATTATCGGAGTTTCTTTATCAACCAGCGCAATCGTACCGTGTTTAAGCTCACCCGATGGCAGCGCACTCGTAGGAATATAGGTTATCTCCTTGATTTTGAGCGCACCTTCCAAAGCAATTCCATATGACACATTCCGCCCGACAACCATGATATGTTTGGCCTTGCAAATACGCTCCGCAAGCCGCTTGGCATCATCGCGCAACTTCATGATTTTTGTCATGTCATTTCCAGTATTCAACAAAATATTCGCAAACATGCGCCCTTCCTCACGGTGGATGAGATGCTTTTTAAGACCAATTCTCAATGCTAACATAATGAGAATGCTTAATTGTGCTGTAAATGCCTTGGTGCTCGCTACGCCGACCTCAACCCCAGCATTGCAGTATAACACCGCGTCCGACAGCTTATCTATTGTGCTATTCGGGTTATTGACGATGCCAATAACATGTTGATGGTTTTCCTTCGCCAATTTCAAGCAAGCAATTGTATCTGCCGTCTCTCCCGATTGTGATATGAAAATAAAAACGCCATTTGGCTTGAAATTGTAGTCCTGATACCTAAACTCTGATGCCACAAATGCATTGACATTGACGCCTGCGTATTTCTCAAAATAGTAGCTTGATGTCAGCCCCGCATGGTAGCTTGTTCCGCAGGCCACGATATTGATTTCCTCCAAGCGCGTCAGCTGAAATTTGAAGTAAGGAAACTTGAAATGTATCTTGTTTTTCACATCAAAATAGTGATTAATAATTCCTCCAATCACCGCCGGTTGCTCCATTATTTCCTTCATCATGAATGTGTCATACTCACCCATATCGTTTGTCGTACTTTCCTTATCAATCTCTGTGAAATTTATCTCCACATCGTGGTTTGGATTGTGCATCTCAATACCATCATCTGTTATAAAACCAATGTCTCCATCATTTAAATTGTAGGCCTTGTCAACATATTCACTAATAGCATTGATGTCTGAGCAGATATATTTCTCACCATTCTCATTTGTGCCAATAACCATTGGGCTGTCGCTTTTGGCCACCGCAATGAAGTTTGGCTGACCGTTGAAAATCGCACAAATTGCATATGCCCCATGACACTCTTCTATTGCCTTTTGGAAGGCGGTTTTGCAGTCAAATCCCAAATCAAGAAAGTAGGTTATTAGCACTGCAATATTTTCGGTGTCTGTCTGCGTTTTGTATTCATAACCAGCGTCTTCCATCTTCTTTCTTATCTCTTTGTAGTTTTCAATGATACCATTATGAACAACTGCGACTTTTTCCGTAAAATGTGGATGTGAATTCTCGGCACTAACCTTACCGTGTGTTGCCCATCTTGTGTGCCCGATTGCAACGTTGCTATCAAAATTTACTTGCCTGAAAATCAACTTTTCCAACTGGGCTATTTTTCCAACGGTTTTTTGGATTTCCAGCTTGTTTTCTTCGTTCAAAATCGCCAAACCAGCACTGTCATAGCCACGATATTCCAGTTTTTTAAGAGAAGATATGATATCACTAACTCCATTTCTACTATTTTTCAGCACACCAACTATTCCGCACATAGTTAAATCATAAAATTCTTGTGGTAATTGTCAAGGATTTACAAAGTGAATATAATGTTTGCGCCGAGCGGAACGTATTCGTCCTACGCTTTGCATATAAAAAAAACTTTATCAAAGCCCCTTCGCACGAAAAGCACTTTGTGCTACTGGACATACAGAGCATTTTACATGCACGGCTGCCGCCGTCAACCTCTGTCTTTGAAAAGTAAATACTTGCGCTGCGCAAAAAAGCTTAACACAAATTCATATTCCTAAAAAAAACAAAATTTAATTTTTTATTTGACATGCCCAAAAAAAATGTTATAATGCAGTGTATAAAGTTTTTTTTATGGCAGACAAAGTTGATTCAATGGTTAGCGAGCTTCTCGCATCGGCAAAGTTTTTGGGTGAGGACGTAAGCAAAATCTCAGAGGCAAGTTCAGAGGAAGAAATGTCAGCAAAGGCAGACAACATGCTGAAATATCTTGACAATGTTGCTGAGTTGAAAGCACAGCTTGGAGACAGTTTGGATGAAGACACAGCAAAAGTCTTTGATTTGTTATCACAGCTTGGTGCAGCAGTGAAAAAGTTGAACAAGAAAGAGGCTGCGTAATAATTCGCGGTCTCGTCACATTTATGTAGTTTTATGCATGACGTCTTAGTTGATACACACGACCCAGAACGTTTGAACGCGGCTTTGTGGCCAAGTTTGTCAAAATGCATGAATGTGTTTGATTGCGTTTATTCAACTTTGAATATGCGCAAGGCCGCACAGTTGCTTCACATGAGCTTGGGTGCAATTTCCTATAACATAAAGACCTTGGAGGAAACTCTTGGCATGAAAATGTTTGCCAGAAAAGGCCGAAATGGTCTTGTTGTAACTGACGATGGACGAAAATTGCATGATTATGCGAAGCAAATGAAGACATTTAACAAGCAGGTTGCCGACACTTTTGACGCAGTTGAAATTGATCAAAATGTCATAAAAATAGTCGCGCACCCGCTTGCTATGCCTATGTACGTGATGCCGGCAATCGCAAAGGTTGACAAGAATAAGTTGGATTATTCAATAGATTTAAGCATCAAATCTCGTGATGACGCACTGGAAGATGTCCTGTCGGGCAAAGCAGACATTGCAGTTTATCCGCTTGAATGGAGCCAAGTGTCCCAATATCAGGATATGGTTGATTTTGTGAAGGTGGCGCCGTATGATATCTTTGTGTATACAAATGATAAAAGTATCAATTATGGAGAGAAAAAGATGGATTGGACTGTTGCGAAACAACTTAATTTGATGCCTTTTCATAAAAAAATTCAGTTTCATACGTCATATAGCATGTTGAATGAGTTTTTTTACGACTCTAAAGTTAGAACATCTTGTTTTGATTTGACGATGTTGTATTATGGTTTGCAAAATAAACTATGGTCTGTTTCTATGGGTTCAGAATTTAGCAAAATCTTTGATTGTTCAGATGTTAATTGTTTTTCTCTCACTTTAAATAATGATATAGGAATAGTTGCCAACTGGTTCATTTGCAGTCAGAAAAGTAATGAACAAAAGTTAAAAAAAGTCATTTGTGCAATTCAAGCCGAAATCATGTTGAAGAAGCATCAATGTAACTGATCAGAAATACCATCGAATACAATTGTACTGTAAAAATCCACCTCGCCCATTTCAGAAGTTGGTGTGCCATCCATTTGTCTATTTTTAGAGCAAATAAACTGATAAAGGCCGCAATATTGACTCATTTTGAAAATAAAATCCCTTTCATCTTTGTATGCAACGATAAAAAAGTTTTGTCCTTTATTGACCATAAAAGTTGTTACCATGAATTCACACATCGCTCCTTTGCCCGTTCTAATATATTTTTGCATCAACCGTCCGGAGAGCTCTTGAAGCATGATATCTTGATTTCCATTTTTTATAACAATAGCATTGCGTGAACCAAACGTTCCAATGAGTTCGTTTCTGCTGTTATAGCAAGCAAACAGCGGAAAATTTTCGTGATTTTTATGCAAAACTTCTTTATCAAAAAGTTCATCAAAATTAGAAGTTCTAATAGTCTTACGAAACTTCTTCAAGAAATCATTATAATCCGCCGTTACTGTCTTATAAATCTCCCTGTCTTCCTTACAATCGGTGAGCTGAACAAGCTTGACTTTTTTATTTACCAAAACGATTTTCCCATTTTCCCTTGTCTCTTCGTATTCAAATAGTTTTTTAAGTTTCTCTTTTCGCTTATCAATTATATCACTTTCATCATTGGAGACAACCTCATTTTTTTGCATAAAACAACTCTAAAAAAACATCCTATTCGTTAACGTTCACAATGACTTTTCCATCAAGATTTCCCTTTTCAGATCTCATGTAGGCATCCCTAATGTGTTCCAAGCCAAACTCTTTCGCAACATTAATTTTTAGCTTGCCAAGATGCACCAAACGAGCCATTTTTGCAAATACGTCCTTTGTAATCTTTGCATTGTCAATCACCATTATCTTCACGTCATCACGCTTGCCCGCGGACATTTTTTCAAAACTGATAAATGTTCCACCTGCTTTGACAAATTTCAACAATTCCTCAACCGCCATTCCATGTTTCAAGTTGATAACCACATCGTATTTGCCTTCAAGCTCTTTTTTGTGCTCATCCATTTTTTCGTATGCATAAAAGTGTTTCACGCCAAAACTTTCAACCCAGCTCTTCACTTGTTCGCGATCAATGCCCGAAACCTCAAATCCGTTCCGCACAAGAAGCCCTGTCAACATGATACCAACCTCACTTATTGCATCGTCAATCAAAACTGTACCAGTACCAAACCCCTTCTTATCAATCTGGTGGAATGCCAACCAGTTCAAGAGTGCTGGTGAAGGAATTGCGGCCGCCTGTTTATATGTCAATGAATATGGTATTGGATAAATATTATTTCTTGGCACAGCCACATAATCAGCACATGCACCGCCTTTGTTTTCAAGGTCCGCTATACCAAAAACCTTATCGCCAATTTCGTAATCTTTTACATTCTTTCCAACCGCAACAACACGTCCAGCAAAATCAGAGCACGGAACAAACTCTTTTCTGCCTTTAACTCTATTAAAAAACTCAAAGTCGCGATCAGTGAAAGACGCGGCGTGCACATGAACCAAAACGTCGTTTTCCTTAACTTCCGGCAGCGGCTGCTTATCAACATGAATATTCTTATAGAAATCCTTTTTTGAATTGTTTGTGAAGTGAGCCACTCTCATTTCTTTTGGTAAATCAACCTTATAGACAGAATCCTGGTCAATATGAATGCTCACACGGCTACACACAAACAGCAGCAGCACGGTAATCAATAGTGTAATGGCCGCTTTACCAATCCTCATGATAACTCAAAATTAAGCAAACATTAATAAAAGCGCTAAGACAAGACCAAAAAGTCCCATGGCTTCGGCCAAACCAGCACCAATAAACATATATTTTGATACACTTCCCTCTGATTGTGGGTTTCTCGCAATACCTTCCAGAGCTGATGAAACAATCTTCCCTACTCCCATTGCAGCTCCAGCAAATGCTATTCCCAACAAACCAACTGCCAAATACTTCATCGCCTGCGCGTCCATAACAATATCAACGTTAAGAAGTAAATAAACTTTTTTATTGTCAAGAACAAATCCTATTTTTTTCTTATACTTGCAAAATAAAATTCCACTTCCATAAACAAACATCTTATGTCATCACCAAACCAAGTAATTGTTCGTTTTGCGCCAAGTCCAACTGGGATGCTCCACATCGGCGGAGCGAGAACTGCTGTATTTAATTACCTATTTGCTCGTCATAATAATGGAAAGATGCTGTTGCGCATTGAGGATACAGATACCCAGCGCAACTCACAAGAGGCCATTGACGAAATAATTAAAGGTATTGACTGGCTTGGCATTGACTATGACAGCGACTTTCTGTCCGAGTTGAATATTCCAAAAGAGTGCTTCTATCAAGGTGATGAGAAAAAAGGCATTATCTTGCAGTCGACACGCTATCCACGCCACCGTGAGATTGCTGAAAAGCTTGTGGAAAAAGGCCTTGCATATTATGCCTACGAAACACCAGAAGAGATTGGTGCGCGCAAGAAATACTGTGAAGAGAACAAGATATATTACCGCTATGATGGCAGCAAGTGGAAGGGCGACAGTGCCGAAGTGCAGGCAAACATTGCAGCTGCTAAGGCCAAAGGTATCCAGCCGGTGATACGTCTCAACATTCCAGAGGGCGAAGTGCTAATGCATGACCTCATCCGTGGTGACATCAAATTTGATAACAAAACACAGGATGACTTTGTGCTTATCCGCTCAAATGGCGTGCCAACTTACATGCTTGCAGTGGTGTGCGATGACATGGATATGGGCATCACGCACGTTATCCGCGGAGACGACCACATTTCTAACACGCCAAAGCAGATATTGATTTATCAGGCAATCCAAAAGGCAGGCATCAAGATGCTAAACGGCAAGGAGTTGACAATCCCGCAGTTCGCGCACATTCCGCTGATTTACGACATACAAGGGAAGAAACTCTCCAAACGCAAGCACGCCGTTGCTGTGAGTGATTACCAAAATCAAGGTTATCTCAGTGATGCAATTTTCAATTACCTACTCCACCTTGGCTGGAATGATGGCACCGAGAAGGAGATTTACAGCAAGGAAGAAGCCATAAAGGCATTTGATATTTCCCGCTGTGGCAAATCCCCAAGCAGATTTGACTTTGAGAAGTTGAAGAATATTAATTTGCATTATATCAAGCAGCTTCCAGACGAAGAACTAATGAAAATGGTTGAGGAAAGGATTGGATGAAAGACATTATTTTGTAGTAGTTATAACCGCAAATACGCAATTTTCTACAGATAAATGCGCTATTAAATATATTAATTGTAAGAAAGGAATGTTGCGCGGCGCGGAGCGCGTTTGTGCGACAAACGAAGTGAGGAGCGAAATACAAACCGCGAGGGCGTGGCCTCGGGCGGCGCAACTTAACGCAGCTTGTTTTTTAGTTCAAACAGTCCCGTGAGTGCAATTGCAAGTGCATCACTCTCGTCAAGGGTTTTAGGATTGGCCTTTGGAACAAGCACTTTTGACATATATTGAACCTGTTGCTTATCGGCTTTACCGACACCAGTTATTGCACTTTTGATTTGATTTGGACGAAATTCCATGACTTGCATCCCCTTGTCAAATGCAACAGACATGATAACCCCCCTTGCAACCCCCAATTTTAGTGAGCTCAACGCATTCATATTGACAAACGTTTCCTCTATTGACATTGCACTTGGAGCATATTCCTCAACTATTTTAGCCACCTCACTGCGAAGAAATGCCAGCTTTTTGTGGTAGTCCTCGCCAACTTTGTTGCTGATATGTCCGATGTCAACAAACTGGATTGAGTTGTCTGGCATGGCATCCAGCACTGCCCAGCCAGTATTATTAAGTGCAGGGTCAATGCCTAATATTCTATTTTTTTGCATCCTTTTTATCGTAGTCAACCCGCATGAATAGCTCGCAGAATATCAAAATTCCCACACCTGAGCATACGCAAATATCCGCAACGTTGAATGTCGGCCAATGAATTCCGCCAATGTGCAAGTCAATAAAATCGTGCACAAACCCACAATAAATGCGGTCAATCATGTTGCCAAGTGCCCCACCGATTATACATTCCAGCGAGCTAGTAAAGAGCATTGGGCGGCTGTATTTTCTTTTGTTTTTGAAGAGTGTGAGTAGATAGATTATAACCGCAACATTGAAGAGCAAAATCAGCATTTTTACGATATTACCGCTCTCATGGAACATGCCAAAACTGATACCGAAATTGCGCGCTTTAATAATATTGAAAAATGGCAGCACATAGACACCCTCTGACTGGTATGAGAACACGATGTATTTTGAAATTAAGTCACCGCAACAGAGCATTCCCACGCCCACAAACA
>JAFUUN010000020.1 GCA_017477855.1 Rickettsiales bacterium
CAAGGTATGAAAATGAAAGAGGACGCAGCAGAAAAGCAAGTTGTTGATGTATTAGCTGAGAATATCAAGCAGGAGAAGCAAAACATAGAGAGGATTACTGAGCTTGCAAATGTTGCCACAAAACAGGTTGAGTTGCAGACAAATTTGACTGAGAAAGTTAATACTATTGAGGCAACAGTTAAACAACAGAATGAGGTCATGAGCCAGAGCATTAAGGACTTACAAAACGAGGTTCAAATTATTGGTGGAGCGGTGCAGGGACTGATAGAGCGTATGACGCAAATGTTTTCGTTCTTGACGACTGTGTTGCAGGGAAATACTCCAAATAACGGTGAGAAGCCGGCTGGCGCGATGTAATGTTTATGCAGGTTGCGAAGGACAATAATGGTGCGGCAAATTTGCAATCTGCTGTGGAACATTTTGCCGAGAACTTACTTACTGATTTTGATGTTCAGGATTTTGCAACTTTTCTGGATTTTCTGATGCGCAAGACACAACTTTTTGGCCTTTTGCAAGACTTTGAAGTTGATTTTTTACGCACAAATGATTACAGATTGCAGAGCTTTTCAGACATCACAAAAGTAATCAAATTAGATAACTCTTGCAAGGAAAAGTTTTTTATCTTCTTGAAAATCGCAGAGCTTGGCGCTGCTGGTGGAGACGTGGAGCAGTTTATTACGCAGACAGAAAAGGAGATTGCACTTGCAGAAGAGAAGCTAAAAAAGAGCCATGACAAACAACTAACATTTGATAACACTGATTTTAAAGCCAAGAAGTTGACGCTTTCACCAACACAAGGAATTGCAATGCTGACAAGCAATCCATACCAGTTTTTTACAGACAAGGTGCTTGATTTAAAGTCCATTAATGACTGGGAGACCAACATTGATGCGCGACTTTATGGAACACTGATGCATAAAATTTTGCAGCTTTTTACACAGAAATGTATCCAAATTAGGCAGTTCAATTTATCACGTGATGACAATCTTGCAAAGATAAATGAAGATCTCTTTTTGAAGGTTGCTAATGACTATTTGCATGCTGAGGGCATTGAGGTTTCTGGCTTTATTTGGCAGAAGATTTGCAATACAGCTAAGTCGGCGGTGCAACTTGAACGTGAGGCCTTTTTTAACAGTCGCGATGTACTTTGTGAGCAGCGTTTGTCACACAAATTTGATAAATATGGCATTGAAATTGTTGCAATCGCTGACCGAATTGAAGTTGACAATCAAAACAAGCTTTTATGGATTTATGACTACAAAACAGGAACAGCGCCAAGCAATAGTGATGAGATTTATGGCCGCCACACGCAGTTGGCAATTATCGCTATTTTAGCCACGCAATACGGCAATTTTGATGGCTATACGGTATCTGCAATGCAGTATTTAGGACTAACAGGCAAACAGAACTTGGAAGACGGTGGTATGAAAAGGACTGAAATACGAACCAGCATGCTTGGCTTGGTACAGGACTATTTGGAAAATCTGCTGCAATATTTCTTTGACAACAACCAGCCCAACCAAGAACGTATGATCTACATCAATCAGGCCAAACAGTTCAGCGACAATCGCTTCATTGAAAACAAACACTTTTCACGGCAGAAAGGGTTTATTTGTTAATATCACTTTATTTGTTTAGTTTGCGCGATGCGTAGCGGGTTTTTCTTTCGAGCGTGCCCGAGCAGGAGCGATGGCGGGTTTAGCGAGAAGATGAAAAACCACGAGTGCGTGGCCTCGGGTGGTGTAACATGGAATTTACAATCTATCCATCAACTTAACAATATTGCAACCATATTTTAGGTCTTGTTCATTAACATAATATGCTTCGTCAATTTTGTTGAATGTGCGGTTATAGCATGATTTTGTGATTTCAACATTTGCAACTTCACCACTGCGAGCATGTCCTGATTTAAGACCCAAAATTTTACCTGTGCCTGGTTTGCCGTCATCAAATTTAGCATCAAATCTGGAAGCTACCACCGCCGAAACTGCCGCAGTGGTTCCCTTGTGATTTCCTCCATTCCTTGGCCCCCTGAAATTTATACTATACTCCGGTGTCTCATTCCATAAAACAACCGCATTGTGCTCTAAAATATTCTGCTTTACATGTTCATTTTGCATTTCATGTTCTCTTGTTTGATATGTATTCATTCCATATATGTATGCAAATCTCTGAGACAATTCAATGGCACTTACATCACCTCCTTCTTCAATTATATTGTCATTGTAAAATCCAACTATGGACACTCTGTTGTTCGTTCCGTAGCTACTTTTAAAACCAACCTCTCTGGTAGCGACCATATCTTCCGGCATGTTTGTTGTAAAGTTATTGCAATCACATTCTGTTGCGCTATATTGTGAGGCCATATAGTCCAGTTTGTCTTCATCAACTAGCTTTGCTAATACCAATTTTGATGCAGTGCATCGCAAGGAATTGTCATCAGCACCAATTACCGCACGATTTCCACGTGATTCTCGGTTGAAAAACACCAAGCAATTTGAGATACCACCTTGATACTGAGCATTCTTGACAACTTGTTCGCCATTTTCTGTCTCAATGTTCATCAATGTTATTGGTCGGTGAAAAATTGCGTATCTCCTGCACATGTTCTTTGAAACAGAGCCTGGAACGCCTTTGTAAGTATCATGAAATTCTTGCATTGCGTTTTCATAATATTCAAATTCATACATAATTTCTTGCATTTTGGCTCTATCAACAATGTGCCTGCCAATCATTAATGAGCCAACAAGTAATGCCAACACAAGCAACACAATTGACAATTCAACCAGCGTAAATGATTTTTTTATAACTCTTTTTCCATGACAAAAAAAACAGCTCATCATAACTGATAGAAAATCAACTAACAGTTATCATAATTTTTTTAAAAAGCAATATACTTTTATTGTGATACAATAACCACCGTGCAAAGCTTTCCGCCCGTCTTGTCAAAAACTTCCTGAGTTATGGTATCTTTCAGATTGTCAATCAACTTGTCTTTTGGTAACTGGCGCGATCCAAAACGTGGTTTTACAGCAGCAACCGCCTTTTTTGTAATTTCTTTTATAGCAATAATGTGTGATGGCAATGTCAAATCAAATACACCTATTGAATGGATTTTAGGTTCCGAGACAAGTTTTCCTTTTTTATCAAACAACACGGCACAAATGATAATTCCATTCTCTGCAAGAGTTCTTCTCTCCTTGAAAATTCGGTTATTTTCATCCAGCAGGCGGTTTCCATCAAGACAAATTGCTGGACTTGAAAAATTGCCAAGTTTTTCAATGCTATTGCCGTTTATTTCAACAATGCAACCATTTTCTGGTGTTATGACATTTTTAATACCACACTTTTTTGCAAACTTTGCGTGTTCATGTAGTGTAAGCCAATCACCGTGCATTGGTATGAAGTTTAGCGGCTTGACAAGCTGATACATTTCTTTCAAATCACTCTGATATGCGTGCCCTGAAACATGAACCAAGTTGTTTTTTGCATCTACAATTTCAATTCCTTTTGCAATGAGCGCATTGACTATTTCACTGACATCAAGCTCATTTCCGGGGATGATGCGCGACGAGAAAATCACACAGTCCTTCTGTTGAAGTTTGAGGAACTGGTGCTTATTATTGGCCAACTTCCACATGCTGGCATTTTGCTCACCTTGACAGCCAGTTGACAGGACAAGCAGCTTCTCACGTGGCATCTTGCGCGCATCACGGACATCAAGATAATCTATGTTTTCCAAATAGCCACTTTCTTGCGCTATTCCAATGATTTTTTTCATGGATGTTCCTGACAAAACAAGCCGTCTGCCAGTCGCATTTGCCACGTCATAAATTGTCTTTATCCTTGAAATATTTGACGCAAAAGTTGTAATAACAACCATGTGCTTTTTCTTCTCTACGACCTTTTTCAGGCCATCAAACAGTACTGCTTCAGATTTTGTCTCGTTGTTTTTCATGCAGTTTGTGCTGTCACTAACAAGCAAAGAAATTGGCTCTTCTTGCGCGAGTTCAGCTATTCTTGCTTTGTCGCTTGGAACTCCGAGCACTGGCGTATTGTCAAATTTCCAGTCGCCAGTATGAAAAACCGAACCTTTGTCTGTCTTGATATAAACACCGTGCGCCTCTATTGTAGAGTGCGTGAGTGGGACAAGTTCAACATCAAATGGGCCAATTTTGAAACGTTTTTGTTTGCGTCCACCTTTGATTTCATTTATCTTCAAATTTGGCGCAATTGGCTCATCCAGAGCGTCAACTTTGAGGAAATTTTTCGCAAATGTTGTAGCATAAATAGGGCAATCAAGCTTGGAATACATCTTACAAACACCACCAATGTGATCCTCGTGTGCGTGAGTAATTATCAGACCATCCAATTTGATTTTGTTGTTCTCCAAGAATGCTAAATTTGGTAGCATAATTTCCACACCCGGCGTCTTCAAATGGTCAGCAAAACCAAGTCCGTAGTCAATTCCAAGCCAGTGTCCTTTGTAATGATACAGGTAAAAATTCGTTCCGATGCAATCGCATCCACCAACAACAACAAATAAAAATTTATCTTTCCATGCTTTTAAATCTAATTTTGTAGGGAGTTTCTGCATATAAATAACTTTGCTTAAAAAATAACTTACTTCAAGTAAATATGCGGTTTTAAATTAAAGTCAATAGTAATTTAATTGTCATGAATTGTTGAATATATTGTCATCAAAATTTACTTGACTATTATTTATAATAAAATAACCATAAAAATATGGCAAGAGTAACCATTGAGAGAACTGTTGATAAAATTAATAGTCGTTTTGAGCTGGTTGTTTTGGCGGCTTACAGAGCGCACGCGATTTACTGTGGAAGTCAGACATTGGTTAATGCAAATGATAAATATGCAATTTTGGCTTTGCGTGAAGTTGAAAGTGGCAAGCTTGACATTGAGAAGTTGCGTGAAACTGTTATAAGAAAATACGCCATTGAAGGCAAAACAACAACATCTCAACACTCATTTGTATCTAATGATTTCTCGTTTGACGAAGAAGATTTGGGTGGTGACAGTAAAATTGCAGTGGCACAAAACAGTAATAGCGAAAGCGATGACAAAGAGGTGCCATTATCTGTGAGCGCAGACTTCTTCGGCAGTGAAGAGAACGAAGGTGCTTCAAAATAGTTATGGTGGAATTTGCTATCAGAATTGAGCACGGCAATTTCAAAGGTTTCAAAGTCAGTGATGGTTTTAAAGGTGAGGGGTCAAGAATTACAACATCGTTCAATCGTTGCGTACTTTTTAATGTTCTCACAAACAAATTTGGTATTGATTTTGATGGTTTGAACTGCGCTGATTTGTGTTGCGGCAGTGGTATTGTTGGTTGTGAAATGTTGTCAATGGGCGCACACAGTTGTGTTTTTGTTGATAGTGACAGAAAAAAAGTGCAAAATGTTAAAAATGTTCTACAAAAAACACGTTTCAATGGCTTTGCAGAGCAGGCATTTCTGCCAAATCTTCCAATATTTCACGATAAAGTTGACATAATTTTTTTTGATCCGCCATATGAGAATAATTTCTGCGAACGCACGCTGACGAATATAGTAAATAGCAATATATTGACGTATGATGGGCTGATTATTGTTGAAACAAAAAAACAGATTGCAGAAGATTTTATGGATACTTTGCGTTTGAAAAGTGTTTGTTTAAAGGAGTTAAAAAATGGTGCAAGATTTTATTTTTTGAAGTCCTTATAGTCGTGTGTTTTTATACCTTCGGCAACGTAATTCCTGTCTGATGTTGATATTTCCCACTCCTGTCTTTGTAGGATGTTTCACAAACTGTATCAGCCTTGAAAAACAGAAACTGGCAAGCGCCTTCGTTGGCGTAAATCTTGGCTGGAAGATTTGTCGTATTTGAAAATTCAAGCACAACTTGACCTTCAAATTCTGGTTCAATCGGAGTGACGTTTATGACAATTCCACAACGAGCATAAGTTGATTTGCCTACGCATACAACAATGATGTCACGCGGAATTTTGAATGTCTCAACTGTATTTGCAAGCGCAAAACTATTCGGTGGCAAAATGCAACAATCAGTTGTCTTTGTGACAAAATTGTCGTTTGAAAAGTTCTTCGGATCAATCACACTGTTGTTGATATTTGTGAAAATCTTGAACTCATTTGACACGCGCACATCATAGCCATAAGAGGAAAGTCCATAAGACAGTAGCTTTGTATTGGTATCTTTGCGCACAAGCTCTTTTACAAATGGATCAATCATGTTCTCCTTCTCGCATCTTTCGGAAATTTCTTTGTCTGATAATATTGACATAAATCACCTGCTTGGAAGACATTTAATTTTAATGTCAATATTTCCTTCTCCTCACCAAAACAAACAGCACAGCCACATTCAAGCCAATCAAAATGCCGAGTAAGATATAGACAATTTTCAATTTATGTCTTACATATTTATTAACTTTTTTGACATTCTTATCACTATTCTTCATGATTTTCATGTCTCTTTGAAAGCTATCATGAATTTGTTTGATTTCATCAGCAAAGTCGGTGTAAGGGACTATTTGCCAGAATTCATTGGCATATTTCATGCGGGAATTGTTCCACGGTTTATCGCTTCCTGAATAATGTAAAACAACAGTATCGTTTATCAATTTTTCTTCGGTTATTCCATTGTTTTTTTCTTCATCAAGCCAAATGTTCAATGTATGTAGCTCGTTATTCATTATTTGATTTACTTCTTTATAATTATTTGCAAAGTTAATATTTAAAGCATCCTGATCTGGATATATGAAATTTTTATTTCCCGAATGCTTTAAAGCAATTGATATTAATTGTTCTTTGACATCTTCCTTTCTCCATTTTTCAGCATTTATTAACAACATTCCAGAATTAAAATATCTATGATTTGATGGGATTCCTGCTGAAAAATATTCATTTAACCTATCATTACAATTTTTTTGGATTCTGAGCGCTTCAGCAACGGCCGCAAATGCATATTTATCCAAATCAACA
>JAFUUN010000021.1 GCA_017477855.1 Rickettsiales bacterium
TGCTACAAAAATCAAAATCCGTTAGACTTGCATGTATAAAGCATTCCGCTAGCGTTCGCTCTGAGCCAGGATCAAACTCTCAAGTTTGAAATTCTATACAATAACGACCAAAGTCGTTAAGATATAGTCCTGACTTAAAGACTAAATCTCTTGTTCTTATTACAGATTTACAGTGTGTTGAACATAACAACATTGGAGTGTAAAAAAGTGAAAAAATAATTGTCAAGAACTTTTTTATTTTTTTTGCCATTGATGTATTTTTTACTTTTGATATAGTTTAATTAGTTTAAAAGTTTTTTTATATGAGTATTAACAATAAAAAAGGAACCATAAATACTATAAGTATAGACGATGTTAATGTGGATAACTTAGGACAAGGATATGTTGATGATGACAATAACAATAAAGTTGAAGTAAAAGAAGAACCAAAACACTTCTTGCAAGTATTAAGAGAAGCTATTGACAAGCAGATCAAAATTATTGAAGAAGAAAAGAAAGCAAAAGCAAGTGAGACTGCTAACAAGCAAGTATATGAGAGTGAGCAACCATATGAACCTTGTGGCGAAGCACCTGTGCCTGTTAACAATAGCGAGTCTGAAAACAGCCAAAATAGTATTAACTCTGATGAATACGAAATTGAAGAAATGTAACTTCACCTTCCATCCCTCACTTTTTCCCTTTCTTGACTTATTAATTAAATTTCATAAACTTTTAATCGTTTTAATGTCCGTGATATGAATGATAATGAACAACAAAATCAACAACAAGAACCAAAGCACTTTTTGCAGGTGATGAAAGAGGCAATAGATAAACAGATAAATCAAGCTAATAACGATGATACAAATGTTAGCTTTAATACAGATAATGAATTTGAAATAAAAAAAGAAGCCATTAATGATCCATCATACTATTGGAATATTGTTAAAAGTGAGTTGGATTCCACAGGCAATGTTGTTGGTGACGAAGAAAGAATTAATGAAATAAAAGATGACAAGAAATTTAAATTAGAACAAGAGAAAAGAGTGAAACAAGGATTGCCAATGGAGGATTACTACCCAGATTTAGACATGAATGTTAGAATTCGGACTCTACAACAAAATTTGTCAAACGAAAATGGTGCCAACAAAACCTTTGATCTTGCAAGTGCATCGGAAGAAACATTACGCGAGCAAATAGGTTCACAAGGTGGTTTATAATTCATTTCCCATCTCTAACTTTTCCTCCTGTCTTCGTTTCAACAGCTTTGATGATTTTATCCATCATGGCATTGACTTGCTCGGTGGTGATGCTCTCCTTTGGTTCAAAGATGTAGCGCAACGCCACTGATTTCTGTCCCACAAGCGGCATTTTGTATATATCAACAATCTTGATGTCTGCCAGCATGTTATCCTTGAAGGCACCTACAAGCTGGTTGGCCGTGATGTTTTCATCCACCACAAATGCAATGTCCCTAACGATTGGCTGAATTGGATTTTCAATAAATTGCTCGTGCTTTTGTTTGGCCTCTGGCAGAGTGTCTGTGAAGAGCTCAAAAAAGCAAACTGGATTTTTAATCTCAAACTCCTTCAACACAACTGGCGAGATTTCACCAAAAGTTGCAATGGTTTTTTCTCCATCTTTACCTTTTAGTTTCACATCAAACGAGCGTGTCGGGTGCACGTATTTCCTATCACATTTATCAATCTTCGCACTTTTGAGGTTGACCTTGTAGACATCTTCCAGCAGTTCAAAAAGTGTCTTTTTTGCATCAAAAATATCAAATGAGCGACCTTCTTTGAAGTGGTCATTTGCAATCGCATGTCCGCAATAAACCGCAGCTACGGAGTTATGCTGGCCTGCTTTTTGCGGTGCTGTGAAAAACATGCCCTCTTCAAAAAATGCAAGTTGATTTTCCAACACCTGACTTTCATTGGTTTTGACTGCCTGCAACAGCGATACCAGCAGCGTTGGCCGCATATAATTCAACTCACTCGCGATTGGATTGGCAAGGCGCAAATCTGCGTTGATGTCTGCAAACAGCGCAGCTTTTTTCTCATCACAGAAGGCCATTGAAACCGTTTCCATCAGGCCACTTCCTGCAAGAAATTTCTTGGTTTTCAACTTCTCCGCAAACTTGTTTTTTGTGAATGCGGTGGATAAATTTACATGCTCGCTTGGGATTTTATCATACCCTTCAATGCGCCCGAGCTCCTCTGCAATGTCAGCTTCAATCTCAACATCATGTCTGAAACGAGGGACTTTTATCTTGATTGTGTCGGCGCCCTTGTTTGCAATCTCAAACTGCAATTTCTCCAAGATTTCCACAGTTCTGTCAGCAGCAATTTCAAACCCCAGCAGCTTTTTTGTTGTGGAGAGATGATAGTTAATCACCTTCTCATCCGCCAATTTGCCATCGTATTCCACATTGCTTGCCTCGCCGCCGCAGATGTCCAAAATCATCGCGGTTGCCTTGTCAAGCATCTCCCGTGTCAAATCAGGATTTATCCCGCGCTCATATCTAAATCTTGCATCGCTGACAATTTTCAACTCCTGCCCTCCAATGGTGATTGGCGTGGTTGGAAAATACGCGCATTCCAGCAGGATGTTTTTCGTGTCGGTCGTGGTTTTGCAGTCATCGCCACCCATAATTCCGGCAATGCAGATGTCATTTTCCTCATCGCTAACCATCAAAATCTTGCTCTTATCAAACTTGATTTCCTCACCTTTGAGTGTCTTGAAAGTGTCGCGCTTGGCATAGTCCACAATGATTTTTTTACCTATTTTGTCGGCATTGTAAGAGTGCATTGGTTGGCCGTATTCAAACATGATGTAGTTCAAAATGTTGACAATTACTCCATTGTCGCCGCAACCATTGAAAGCATTGCGTTTGAGGATGTATTTTGGTGTTGTAGCATTGGCGTTCAGCCCTCTAATCTCGCGGCAAAAATATTGGCAGTTGTCAATTTTTACTTCAACAGAGTGAGTGTTTTTGATTGTCTCCTTGACTTGCCCTTTGGCTACTGGTTTGAGCTCTCCAAATCCCGCAGCACTCAAATCTCGTGCAATACCATAAACACTGGTTGCGTCCCCGCGATTTGGTGTGATGGACACTTCAATCGGCATCTTGTCAAGTGCGTGGTAAGCCCTGACCCACAGGTCGCCAAGCTTGCAGTCAGACGGTAGCTCCATGATGCCTTCGTGGTCGTTGCCAATTCCCATTTCGCGCTCACTGCACATCATTCCACAGCTGTCAACTCCACGGATTTTTGACTTTTTAATCCTGAAATCGCCGTGGGGAATATATGCCCCGACATGTGCCAGAGCCACTTTGATGCCCTTCCTTGCATTTGGGGCACCACAAACAATTTGATGAACTTCTTTGCCGTCATTTACTTTGCAAACATGCATGTGATCGCTATCTGGATGCGGTTCACACTCAACAATTTCTGCTACAACAACCTTATCAAAAATACTCTCTGATGGAAGATCATTTTCAACCTCCAACCCAATTTGATTGAGTTTTACAGTCACTTCCTCGGCACTTTTTGTTGTATCCAAATACTCTTTTAGCCACTCTAATGTGAATATCATATTAATTTAATGGGCTATTAGTGTTGGATTTTTATTTTGCAACTGTAATCTTGACAATTATTTTTTGTGGGTGAGGGAGGTTTGATTTGAAAATGAAAACTTACTTAACATTGACGTTGAATGAGCGCGGAATTGGTAAAAAAAGCATGACAAAACAGATGCTGAAAAACAATGTAATTCCTGGAGTTATCTACCTAAAAGGTGGTAAAAATTTGAACGTTTCCATTGATTTTAAACAATTGAATGCAATTGTCAACGACCCATCAGGTTTGACAAGAATATATGAGGTCAAAATCGGAGAAAAAACAATGACATGCATGTTGAAAGAAGTTCAGTTCAACCCAGTTTTTGACAGTCCTCGTCATTTTGATTTGATGGAGGTCAAGGACGGTGATGTTGTAAAAGTTGATGTGCCGGTTCGTATAATGAACAAGGATGTTTGTCCTGGTGTAAAAAACGGTGGTGATGTGTACGTTTTGTCATACAATGTAAAGTTGAAATGCAAAGTTGAATGCGTTCCATATGCCATTGAGGTTGATGTCAAAAGGAGTAACATGGGAGAGAAATTTTTCTTAAAAGATATCACAATCCCTGATGGTTGCAGTATTATTAAGAATGTTATTTTGGCACGTATTGCTGGTAAGAGAGTAATTAAAGAAGCTGCTTCCGAAACGGCCGCAACCGAGGATACAGCGGCCGCCACAACAACTGATACAACAACCGCCACACCAGCTCCTGCTGCAGCGGCTAAATAGTTGTTTGATGAGATTATGATTTTTGTCTTGGTAATTGTTTTGGTTGCGCTTGCACTTGGAATTGTCTTTGCGAAAATTGATGGCCTGCAAAAAGCATGCAAAATGTTAAAAAGTGATATTGATAAATTGAGGGAAGATGTGGAAAGGAATAGTCGCAAAAATGATTAGCAGTAGTTTGATGATTTTTCTGTTTTGTTCAGTTTGCGTGGTGCTTTTTTGTCATTTAATGCAGGCCAATGCCTATGCTGCTGGGACAACTCCGTTTGTTTTTGATGTTTATAAACATGCCGAAAATAACATTATTGCATCAAGTATTTGTAAGGCTATTGATATGGGAATAACACTGATGATACCACTGTTTGCAATTATGTTTTGCATTATTGGGTTGCAGATATTCCAAGGACAGGTAAAATGGACAATTTTCCTCACTTTTTTTGTTGGAATGGCTGCTTTCAAGGGAGCAGGGTCAATACTTGAATTTTTCATGCCACACCTCGGGTTAGAATTTGGTTGCAAGTGTGCGACATACAGATATGTAAGGGACGCAGAAGGAATTATTAAAGCACAAGCGACTGGACTTGATGAAAAATGCCGAGATGTAACATCAATAACAGAACTTGTTACGGAAGTTCCAACAGGCATAGTCAGTGTAGGTAGTACATCAACATCTCCTACGGTGAGCATTACGACGCCATAATATTTATGATTTTAGTTGTTTTATGACAAAGTTAGATAAACTGATAGACAAATTGGATAAGAATACGCGTCTGAAAGGTGCTTTATTTTTACTTGCTTCGTTGTTCACAATGGTATCACTGGTTTCATACCATTCATCTGATGCTTGCCTGAATGTTGTTAGTAATGATCCTGTTAAGAATTTATGTGGTAGGTTAGGGGCCATATGGGCAGACATTTTGTTGCAATATTTTGGTGCAGCTGCTTGTTTAGCCTTGCCATTTGGATTTTATATTTCATATAGGATGTTGAGAAAAACTCCGCCAAAGTTCATGAGTTTTAAGTTCTGGTGCACTCTAATAGCTGTTTTGGCACTTGCGACTATACTTGGTAGTTTTTAGCGTTTCAATTTTAAATATCCA
>JAFUUN010000022.1 GCA_017477855.1 Rickettsiales bacterium
CCAGCGCAACAATATTATTTATCTTAATTCTCTGCAAAAGCCGTAATGACATTTGATTCGGCAACCAATTCATCCACAGTTTTGAAAGCTACAACATTATCAAATCTGTTTGAAAATCCAATTCGCAATTTCACGCGATTGTCATCATCCGTTGTGCCTGTATTGCTATATTTATAATATTTATTCCAATAGGCCACACAGTTGCAAACTCTTTGATCTTACGCGGTATTATTTGCAGTTCCACTGTCTCCACATATACCACTTGAAGGGATTGTCATCGCGTTTTGTGCAACTCCCGCTCTATTATACGAACATTTTCCATCTTTCCCATGTGTCAAGACAACAAACACGGTGTTATGTGCTGCCCTGGCAATTTCCCTATCTGAGTTGTCGTTCCATAGAGTTAGGTTGTATGGATGATATGCTCTATCACTATTATTAGATTGCAATAAGTAATTTCCTCTATACTTAATAAGTGGAAAATTTGTCAAAGCCATTGAAGATAAATTTCTTGAAGCGGTAGTTCCGGCAAGTGAAGTTGTAAAATTAGCAAGCTTGCAAGTTTGAGCTCCATTATAACACAAATTTCCATAATTATAGTCATAAACACGTGTTATCAAATCGTGCGTCCAATATTCAATTCTGTTTCCGTAGCTGTCAAAGGCATATTCAGCAGGCAAACCAAGGTCAGCAACAGGAACCATTCCTGAAATAAGATAACCGACCGGCCTATCCGTTAATGCCGTGCTAGATCCATAATTTTGTTTTCTAAACCCACCACCAGGTGTAACGCCAAGAGCAACTTCTGTTCCAAAATTGGCATTCGTGATTGCAACATTCAAGTTCGCTGGACGCGGCAGGCGATTGTGAACTGCATAGTATCTCACCAATGCATCGCTGATAGCTTGGACTTTTTTGTGGTCGGACATCTGCTGCACGCTGCGCGCCTTGAACATTGCCAGTGCCGCAGTCGTCATTGCCCCGACAATAAACAATATCACCGACAGCTCAATCAGCGTAAAACTTTGATGTATTTTTTTAAAAAATCTCATGTTATCCAGTGGCAAATTTTCTAATTGCAGATGCGTTTGCAATAAGTTGATCCAATGTTTCAAAATACACTAAGTTGTCAAATGCTTTGCCGTATCCTTGATAAAATACAATTGGTTTTGCTGAACTTACTGCACCCGTTGAATATGTATAAGTTGACGAACTACTATTCCAGAAGCTCAAACAGTTGAACTTTCTCCTATCCGTTGGCATTGCAGATGGCGTAGTTGATGTCCTGCTGTAAGCGCACAAACCACTCTTTCCATGTGAAACGAGCGCATATGCAGTATTATGATGGCTATCCCATATTGGGACATTACGTATCGCATCAACAACAACCATGTTATACATTGGGCCAATTACGGTATGCGTGCTTGTATTTGCGCCGTATGAGAACATAAAAATTCCATCACGCGCCCTTCCTGCTGCGTTTGCCGATGCTGATAAATCATTCTTTGTATAGTAAGTAAAACTTGTTCCCGTGATCGCTCCTGCCCCAGTTCCTCTGTTAATACAGATTACATCGCCACCACCGCACTTACCATTGAAAAGATAAACATTTTGAAATATCTGGTTGTTGCCCTCTATCCCGCTATATGAAATACCAACCGCTCTTGCAATGCTGTCATGCGTCCAATATTCAATTCTATTTCCATAACTGTCAAAAGCATAATCGCTTGTCAATCCAAGTTCAACGGTTGGAACTCCGCCGCCAACAATAAAGAAACAGCCATTACTACCATAACTTGCTTTGCGAAAACCAGGACTTGTTCCAAGTGCCACCTCTTGCCCAAATGCCGTTGATGTTGGCAAAACAGTGATGTTCGCTGGTCTTGGCAATCTCTTGTGCACTGCATAATATCTATCCAATGCAAGTTGAATTTCTTTCATCTTTTTAGTATCAGACGCATATTGTGGGTTAAGTTTTTTGTAGACACCAACACCAGCGGTTGCAAGCATGGATATAATAAACAGAACAATTGACAGCTCAATCAACGTGAAGGATTTAAACCAGCTTTTTTTAAAAAACATCGCCTTATGATCTAATTTCATTGCTAATTGTCAAGAAAAATTTGTTGCGCGGCGCGGAGCGCGTTTGGCCGACGAGGAACGAGGCGCAGCCAAACGGCGAGGGCGTGGCCTCGGGCAGCGCAACAAAAACAAAAAAAATCACTAAAAGATTGCACTTGACTATTAAAACATCAATCTTCCTATTGCTTGCGGCCCTTGTGGTGGAATGGCAGACACGGCAGACTCAAAATCTGCTATACGTAGGTATGTGAGGGTTCAAGTCCCTCCGAGGGCACCATTTCAATTTTTTATGTTAATCAAAAAATAAATTTTCTGTTGCGCCGCCCGAGGCCACGCCCTCGCGGTTTGGCACCGCTGTGCTCCGCCTCGCTCCATCCGCCCTCGCTACGCTCGAGCTCCACTCGTCGGCCAAACGCGCTCCGCGCCGCGCAACAAACAACCTTGACTTATAAATTATAACTCCAATCCGCATATCATGCGTCATAAAATTGACAAAAAACTGCTAATGCTCTCCGCAAAAGCACTAATCTTCCGCTGCCTTGTGATTTGCAAACGCAAATGGATAAGATTTATCAAAAAAATCATTGAAACACACGGCTGGCACCGCTATTGGAGAGTGTTTGCTCTTGGCTTAATTGACTTCTTTGCAAGCACACCATTAAGTTTAATTATCGTTCTTCCACTAACATTCGGCAGTTTGTTTTACATATTAGATAAATGCAAAAGCGAGAAAATCCGCACGCAGATTGCAATAATATTTTTCTTCCAGTTTGGGCATTTCGTAAGCATTTTCTGGTGGTTATTTGTTCCTCTGACAACAGCAATTCAAGTACTCTGGTGGATAATTCCATTTGCAATTTTTGGTGTTCCTTTGGTAATAAGCTTGCTGTTCTTGCCGCTGTTTACCGTAGGATTGATAATCTGGAATAAGTTTTCCAAAGGAAAGGACTACGCAACATTATATTTATGCGCTATATTTATAATATGCTGGTTTATTGGCGATTTTGTCAGAGGACATCTAATCTTCGGCGGCTTCCCATGGATGATGTTCGGACACTATCTTGACTATTCAATACTCATTCAATCAGTCCGTATTCTGGGGGTAGACCTGTTCTCGTCATTCTTCATGGCGCTTGTACTCGTTCCATATGTATGGATTTTCAAAAGGAGTATTGTCTCGCGCAAGGCATGTTTGGTTGTACTGGCACTGTGGGTTTTAAATCTGATGTTCGGGTTTGTGATGTTATCTGTGAAAAGCAGGGAAACATTTAATGCAAACATCGCAGGGGCGCAGGCCAATCAGCCGGCCACTTTTATATCACATTCAGCTACGGAAGCAGAATATCTCCAAATCAGAATGAGTTTAATCAACTGGCTCTCAAAAAGCAGTCAAGACACAATTTTACTGATGCCCGAGAGTGCGGTATCGGAAAATCTATATTCAGGTGATAGTCTTGCAAACAACCTTGCAGGACTTATTCCAAATCAACGTTCAATCCTGATGCTTGGTGGAATTGATACTACTCGCGTTCAGCCCTATAATGTTGTTTATACAGTTATAGACAGTGGCGACGTCACATCGTTATACAAAAAACGCAAGTTGGTACCATTTGGAGAATACATTCCAATGAGACATCTGTTTCCGCATTTGACACGTGCAATCGTTGGTAACATGGTTGACTTTGCTAACGACGACAACAATGACCTTTTTACAACACATAGAGATCTGCCATATATCTATCCAGTTATTTGTTATGAAAGCATTTTTCCTGGGATTGTAATGAATGGTATTAAGAAAAGCAGAGCGCATATTATGCAAATGAGTAATGAATATCGTCAACGTCACAGGATAAAAAGTATAGAAGAACGCGGTGAGTTGATTATCAACTTCACAAATGATGCTTGGACCAAGTGGAGCACTTCCGCTCATCAACACTTCCTAATGACACGCTTTTTAGCTGTTAGCACTGGCTTGCCAGTTGTTAGAATATCTAATAATGGCATCTCAGCGTTCATCGACAGTTGCGGCAGAGTGCATGAAAGAACAGCATTGAATAAGAGAGATGTGTTGTTTATTCCCGGTAAGGAGTTGAGGAAGGGTGGATAATAACTGATATAAATAAAAGTTTTTGTTTTTTTCGCCGTTGTTGCTCTGCTCAGATCCGCTCGGAGAAAAAAACTCAGCTTCGCGCTGCGCAACAGATAAAGTCAAAATATGATTTTCAATTCAGGGATTGGTGGGTCCTGTTGGATTTGAACCGACGACCAATTCGTTATGAGCGAACTGCTCTAACCGCTGAGCTAAGGACCCATGTGGCGGGGGTGAGACTTGAACTCACGACCTGCGGATTATGATTCCGATGCTCTAACCAACTGAGCTACCGCGCCGACATGGCAATACTCACATCAGAATAATAAAAATCAAGTTTTTATTTGCAATAAAGTGAATTTATGATATTATACAGTCATGCGGTATTATCAGCCAAAGTTGCCATTATGGATGATACATGAGGCGGTTGATGTTTTTTTAGACAATATATCAAGTGCTCGCAGCGACGATTTATCTGCATATAGTAAAGCCTGGAGAAAAGCCAATAACCAACTGGTTTTAAAAGGAATGGAACATTTAGGACATATAGCAATGCCAACCTATACGAGTACTCCTCACAAAGTTGATTGCAATATAGCTCCAGATGATCCGTTATACGAAATAATTATCAATGATGGTTATCTGATAGATAAGTATTGTGAAATCTATAATTTTTTTCTGAACCAGTTAAAGAAAGGAGAACACGAATATTGGCAAAAAAGTTATCCAGCTTTTTACATTGATGCATTTAAAACACTCCTTGCGGGACATTATCTGGCATATAATATTTATTATAATAAATTAAGTAATAGAAAACCTTATAATAAATTCATAAAAATTATTCGTGAAATAGATAAACATGAGGTTTTTTTGAAAGACATGGAGGCATATTTAGTCAACAGCAACAAGCCGGGTAGCGCATATAACAACCCCGCTTTCGCTTTAGCGGTTAAGTATTTTATAGATGAAATACTTGCTGTTAATGAAATAAAAAGAAACAATCCAAATGGACCAATACAGACAAGTATTAATTTCAACGTAGTTTTTAATTCATTAGTTAATGCAGAGAAACATCGCAACAAAGCAAAAAACAATGTATTGAAGCTATTCATAAATAACTTATACAAATACGTAGACAAATATCAACATGCCTATAGTTTTCGCAGAACATTTAACAGTATATGTCAAATAGGACTGGATAATTATAACCCATTAAAAAATTGCATTAAACCACCTCAAAAGACTACAATTAACAATGCCGACGCAAACATAAATAAGAATAATTCACCAAGCAACGTTCGTAGACCAAACTAACCCTCTTGACAAATTAAAATATGCCTATTTAGTGCAAGCATGTTGAGAACATCTTGCATTGGTTTTTGCAGAAATAATAAATCCCACGACCTCGTA
>JAFUUN010000023.1 GCA_017477855.1 Rickettsiales bacterium
TCATCAAAAACAACCAATAGAGAATTATCTAATTTTATTTTTCAAGTTATTTTTGTGCTATGTTGTTGCGCCGCCCGAGGCCACGCTATCACAGCAAACATTTTGCTCACAACACCTTTCCTAAATATTCCCCAGTCACACTTGCAGGATTATCTCTGACCTCTTCCGGAGTGCCCGCAGCCACGATATATCCACCAAGTTTGCCACCTTTTGGGCCAATGTCAACCACGTAATCCGCCGTTTTGATAACATCCAAATTGTGCTCTATCACATCAACCGTATTTCCATAGTCAACCAGCGTGTGAAGCACCTGCAATAGTCGTTTGATGTCGCAACTGTGAAGCCCAGTCGTTGGCTCGTCAAGGATGTAAAGCGTGTTTCCAGTGGCCTTGCGCGAGAGCTCCTTCGCCAATCTTATACGTTGTGCCTCACCACCTGAAAGTGTCATTGCTGACTGCCCGAGTTTGATGTAGTCAAGTCCTACATTGTATAGCGATGCCAGTTTTTCCTTGATTGGAATGATGTCGTTGAATAAATCCAGCGCCTCACGGACTGACATGTCAAGCACCTCGTCTATTGAATAGCCACGATATTTAATTTCAAGTGTCTCATGATTATACCTGCGTCCATTACAAACAGGACATTTTACGTAGACATCTGGTAGGAAGTGCATCTCAATTTGCACCACGCCATCACCTTGACAGTTCTCACAGCGCCCACCCTTGACATTGAACGAGAAGCGGTTTGATTTATATCCACGGCTCAACGAAAGCGGTTGCGAGGCATACAAGTCCCTTATCATTGTGAAAAGTCCTGTATAAGTTGCAGGGCTTGAACGCGGGGTTCTACCGATTGGATCTTGGTCTATTTTTATGACTTTGTCAATATTTTCAAGGCCTTTGAGCTCACTAAATTTGCCCGGCCGCACATGTGAGCGCGTAATTTGCTGGGCTATGGCAGCATACAAAGTGTCAAGAATAAGTGTCGATTTTCCTCCTCCGCTGACACCAGCGATTGCAATAAACATGCCGAGCGGCAGTGTCAAGTCCACATTTTTCAGGTTGTTCTCGCAGCATCCAGTTATAGTAATGCAGTTGTTTTTTCCATATCTGCGGCGGGCTTTTGGCACCTCAATTTTCATTGCGCCAGACAAAAACATTCCTGTCATTCCACTTTTTGATTTCATGACCTCTTCAGGTGTGCCAGCAGAGATAACTTCTCCACCGTATTTACCTGCTCCCGGGCCGATGTCAATGAGGTAATCCGCAGCGCGCATTGTTTCCTCGTCATGCTCTATTACAATAACCGAATTTCCCAAGTCGCGCAGCTGTTTTAGTGTATTTATTAGCTTGTGATTGTCTGACTGATGCAGCCCGATTGATGGCTCGTCAAGGACATAAATAACCCCACAGAGACCGCTTCCTAACTGGGTTGAAAGCCGAATACGTTGTGCCTCACCACCTGACAAAGTATTGGCCGAGCGCAACAAAGTCAGATAATCCAATCCGACATTTGCCAAGAAACCAAGACGCCGTGTTATCTCTTTGATCGCCTGCTCCGCAATTTCATTTTCATTTTGCGTTAGCTTTTTTGGTAGCTCCGCAAACCATTCTTGCAGGTCACAAACCGGCATGTCGCACAATTCACCAATGTTTTTATCACATATTCTCACTTGCAATACCTCTTTTTTCAGGCGATAACCACTGCAAACATGACATCTCGTTAGCGTTTGATATTTCTCACATTCTTCCAAAATTAGTGGATCCTCATTAGCATTTTGCATCTTCGCAGTGAGCTCTCCAACAACACCCGTGAACTGAATTTTCACCTTCTCCGAGCGCATGTCTTCTTCAAAATTCACATCCAAAAGTTCATCTTCTATGCCATACAGCAATATCTTTTTGATATCCTCAGGCAACTGTTCATAAGGTGTATTAACAGAAAAATTATACTTCTTTGATAGCGCAAAAATTATCTGATTGTGATAGCGCGGATTGTCATGCTGCCATGGCTCAATCGCTCCGTCTGCAAGCGACAACGATGTGTCCGGCACAATCAAATCTTCCTTAAAAAAAACCTCCGTTCCGAGCCCATGACAAGTTGGACAGGCACCAAATGGACTGTTGAACGAGAAAAATTTCGTATTTATCTCGTCAATCGTAAAACTTGACACAGGGCAAGCATATTTTGTTGTAAAAACTAATTGCTCTTTCTCGCGTGCAGTAATATTTTCATTTAATACAAACCCATCATCAGAGCCAACGGAATTTGCACCAAGCTCCACGATGTCCGCAATCACTACACTTTCAGAGACCTTCAAGCACTTTTCAACGGCATCAAAAATGCGCGTTCCCATGTTTTGCTTCATGATTATTCTATCCACCACAATCTCAATCGTGTGCTCTGTTTCACTGTCCAAAACAGGGATACTCTCGGTCAAGCCATAGAATTTCCCATCAATTTTTGCCTTATCAAATCCTTGCTTTTTTAGATGTAAAAGTTCGGTTGCAAATGTGCCTTTTTGTCCTCTAATTACTGGTGCTAACAGCCGCAATTTTGTTCCAAGCGGAAGCAATGAAAGCAGTGCTATTATCTCCTGTTTTGAGTGCTTAAACAGCTGCTTGCCTGTCTTTGGAGAATAAACTTTTCCAATTCTTGCAAACAGAAGACGGATAAAGTCGTATATTTCAGTGGTCGTTCCGACTGTTGAACGCGGATTACGGGATGTTGTTTTCTGGTCTATGGCCACCGCCGGAGCCAGCCCGGTGATTTTTTCAACATCTGGTTTTGCCTGCGAGCCCATGAAATAGCGCGCATAATTTGACAAACTCTCCACGTATCTCCGCTGGCCTTCTCTGTAAATCGTATCAAACGCCAAAGATGACTTTCCACTGCCACTCGGGCCAGTAATTACGACAAATTTGTTCTTCGGAATACGAATATTTATGTTCTTCAAATTGTTCTCGCAAGCACCCGTAATATCAATAAATTCAAGGTAATCTTTGCTTTTCAAATCACTGTCATCTTTGCACGACATATTGGCTTGATGTCATCATGTAAATGCACTTTTTTTATTGTAAAGTGGAGGGTGAAAAATATTTCACTCTGACTTGATCTTTTGGATTAAAATCCTTGCAAATTTTTCCTTGCCATCTTTGATTGGTGCATATCGCTGATAATTTTTTAATATTTCGTACCCATCGTTTAAAATTCCATAACGAATAATATAAACACTGACTGCCAACACCTCATCGGTATCAATAGGGATTGTCGCATTATCACAAATTAAAATTTTATTATCATCATACCAAGCTGTTCCTTCTTTTAACATTTTTTTCTTTTTTGAATAACACTTTTTATCAGGTTTTTGAAAACTCAAATCCTCTGTTGTATAAATATAAGAAGTCACTTTTTTCCTGTGATATACTGGCGACATATAATGATCTGTTAAAAAATGATCACTACACTCTCTTGCTACAAAAACTTTTTTCTCATCAAGTAATTGTTGCAACCAATTATAAGTAACTGACACACCATTTCCCCAGAAAATAAGTTTTTTACCAGTTAGCAACATACACTCAACATATTGTCTCCATAATTGTCCAAATGGTGGATTTGTCATTATAATATCTGCTTCATTTTTTGCTATTTCATAACATTCTTCATCCCTAAAATCTCCGTGGAAAGTTGATTTTTCATTTTTTGGTGGAACTCTATGTATTGTTTTTCCATCGTATTTGAAAATATAACCTTTATACTCTCTGTCTTTTAACAATCTTCCTTGATAATCAAAATTGGAGAACAAATTTCTCAAATTTTCCTGACTATCATTACCATAAGATAGACCGGTTCCATCAAAGGATGATGCAATCAACATTTTTAGTCCTAATTTATGAAAATTGTTGTAAAAGTATATCCAAAATGCACTTTTTACATCATCACAATTACAATATACAACTTTATTTTTGAAGTAATTTTTATCTACATTTTTCAAAAACCAATCAACAACAAACTCCACACTTTGATAAAAAGTATAACACTCGTTTGAACCAATAACTCTTATTTTTTTCTTTCTATCTGTATCGGTATATTGTCCTTGTATTTGTGCTCTATTCATTGCTTTTCTTGAACGATCTTTGAATTTATCATCTTCATCAATCTTCTCAATCTTTGGAACTGGTTTAACCTTTTTTACATCAATAAATGGCATAATAATTTGCCAAACGTGATTTCTCAATTCCTCGCTATCTTCGCTTGTTTCATCTCCATTTACATCAAGTGGCCTCCAATATGGATTGTTGTGGTAAATGTATTTTTGTAAAATGTCATCATCTGCACTCGTTTCAACTAATACAGGCAATGTATATTCAATACGATTTGCTTGCGTGCCTATAAAAGTATAGCCATTATTGTGTGCATCTGCTCTTCCTCTATGGACGTGCAAACCTTCTGCAACACTCTCAACATGTATCCAATCTGTAATCAGTTTTTTCCCGTCTGGCACAAAATAAATGAAAAATGTTTAATTTTAATATCAAGTTTTTAAAAAATTAACAAACTTTTTAGTTGTATTTCTCTAAGTTTGGATTATTGGCTATAAAAATTTTTGTTATTGTAAAGTTGGTTATAATTGCTGCAAATTTTTCTTAATCTTTACTTTTAAAATTCTCCTATTGTATAACCTAATCATGCTCTCCGCAAAGCTAATTTACTTACTTGGCGCATTCATCAATGTCATGATGATAAATATAGTCAAATATATTGGTCTGAACGGAATTTTATCGATCAATGAGATGATAATGATGAGGGCTTTTTTTGCGGTGCTGATATTGTTACCATTCAACTGGAAGGAGCTGAAAAACATGCGAAATTACGATCGTAAAACGAACATTTTAATAGTAGGACTTGGTCTTGTGTCTGTTTTGGATACATTTATTTGGTATCAAGGTTTGCAAACTGTACCAATCAACAATGTAATAATAATGATGTTGTTTTTGAGCCCAATAATCACAGCCACTATGTCAAGGATTATCCTGAAAGAACGTATACAAAAAGATATTGTTTTGAATTTTGTAATCAATATTTCTGCTGTATTTTTAATATATCGCTTTTCCATCGGCCATCTGACTGTTGGCTATTTATTTCTATTCATTGACTTCTTCATTTATGCATTCATGACAATTTTGATAAAAAAATTACATAAACTTCCAGCCAATTTTTTAGTGTTTATTCGCCTGCTAACCATCCTTCCAATATCGGCAGCGGTAGTCCGCCATATTCCTATTTTAAACACAAAAGTCATGATTTTCATTGCGCTGGTAGTGTTTGGGTATATCATAGAGAGGACACTTGTGACTTATGCTTTCAAGATAGTTCCAGTGATTGAAATCCAGCCATTGCGTTATTTCAATATAGTGTTCTCATCGTTTTTGAGCTACCTAATCCTCGGTGAAAAACTGACAAAGTGGCAAATTATTGGTTCGTGCATTATCATTTTTGGAAGTATTGGAGTGAATTTGTTGTTTTTAAAAAAACACTCAATCGAAACACGAGGTTAATTTATACATTGTGCTAAATTGATACACAACAATCTCTGTTTGGCATCTCTGTGTTCTACTTTGTGTAAAAAAAAATGAACCTTGACATGGTTTAAAAAAAATCTTGACTTTATTTTTATCTAAATTCTACTGGTTTGCATTGGGGCATAGCCAAGTGGTAAGGCAGTGGTTTCTGGTACCACCATCCGGAGGTTCGAATCCTTCTGCCCCAGCTTAATTGGTGGCTTTTGGTACTCCGTTTTTTTACGGAATTACAATATTATTGGATCAAGGTGCTGAAATTTTGGTAAAAAAAAACTTTACAAGACTTTTTTTTCTGCTATAATAACTATGTTGATTTATGGAATTGTTACAACAACAACAAAACAACGTTCCTAATGAGGAAGCTCAAAAGGAAAGGGACGAACTGAAAAAGGTTACAAACGAGAGATCTTCGGAAGTTGGTTCTTATGAGCAAAAAGCAATTAAGAACAATAATTGTGCGTTGAGTTTGAATTCCATGAGGCAGCAAGAACAAAGTTTAGGGTGTTAAAAATTTTTATATGTCTACTGATAACACAACATCAACAACGACCGACCAAAGCTCTGCAGCAACGGAAACAAGCACTGTAGCAACGGAAACAAATGACAAAGGGTTTTCGTTTGATTGGAAAACAGCCGCGATTGCTGCCGCAGTAACAGTAGGTGTTGCTCTCTTGATTTTAGCAATTGTCATGCTTGTCAAACACCTTAAAAAGGATCAAGAAGAAGCTAAGGAAGGAGAGGTTAAGAAGGAAAAGTCAGAAAAAGAACAGGACAAAGAGAAAGACAAGAAAAAAGATAACGATAAAACAAAAGACAAAAAAAGTAATGATAAGGGCGTTACAACAAACACGAAAGTGTCTACGGATGCATCGTCGATAACAGAAAGTACTGCCGCATCAATAAATAATCTACCTAAAACAAAGATGATTAAACTCAAAATAAATGGTGTAGAAAAAGAGTATCTTGGAACATTGAACGAAAAAACGGGGAAATATAAAGTTAGTATTCCTAGAAATAAAAAAGAGATACAAGATAATCTTGTTGTAGTAAGAAATAATAATAATAAGTTCATTAACGAAACAACACAGGTAAGAGATAAAACCTCTTTAGAAGTCAATGATTTGAAAAGTAAAGTTGCCAATCTTGAAAATCAACTAAACGAAAAAAAGAAGGAACAAGAGCAACTTGGTCATTTTTCTAATCTTGTTGGTAATATGAGCAACAAGATTATTGATGATGTGTTAGGTAAGAATGTTGTTGAATTCTCTGAAACAATGGCTCCAATGGTAAATGAAGCCGCCAAAATAACAATGAATGCTATTAATAATGCAGCGAAGAAAGAAGAGGATAATGAAGTGAAGAAGGAAGGTGATTCGCCTGCTGCGAAAGTGGTCAATGAAGATCTTACCAATATGGAGCCTAAGGTAATTAAAGAGGAAGTAAAAACAAGTTTGGTGGCAGCAAACCAAGCCAAAGAAGCAGAAAAAGGCAATTCTCTTAGCTAATTATTTCTTCTTCTTATCTTTCTTTGGGCTTTCGTTTTTCTTGACGATTGGTTCTTGGTGTGGGAGCGGTGTGAATGGCATTCTAACTCTGGCCGACATCCATTTTACTTTATACCAGAAAATCTTTTTTGTTCTGATTGGTGGGTTGGCCTCAATCAGAATTATTTCATTATCACGTGGCAGATTAATAACCTCCTGAGGCATGAGGAGCGCTCTCTGTGATTGACTGATGCTCACCGAACCACCATTTCCGTTGATGTTAAACCACTTATTTCTGCTTCCGCTCGTTGTTTCAACCGTTTGATTTCCAATAAGTTCGCTTATTAGACGTGCCGTCTCAACGTTGTTTGCGGCAAATGTAATACGATATGTTGAGTTTGATAAGAATGAGTTCATTCCTGTATCCTCATATGTTCCCTTCAACTGCTGTGTATCCTGAACGATTAGGAACAGCTTCACGTGATAACCACGGAAATACGCAATACCTGCAAGGAATTGTTCAAGCTTGCCGACAGTAGGGAACTCGTCCATAAGGAACAGCACGCCAACTTTCTCCTCTTTTGTAGGCATGTGCTGGGACATAAATGCTGTTGCCTGCTGGTAGACCATACACATGAGTGGCTTCAAACGCTGGATGTTATCAGGTGTCAGACCAATGAATACGGTTGTTGGAATTTCCTTCATTTTTGTGAAGTTGAAATCACTTTTTGCGGTGGTTGCGTCAATAATCGGGTTACCCCAAAGTTCAAGCCCTGAATTTAGTGTTGATACAACTCCCGAGCGCTCCTTGTCGGCTTTTTGTAGGAACGCAGCCAAGTTCATGTAGCCAATAGGGTGAATTGTGTCGCCGTATGTGTCAAGTCCGACAGCGACAAGATACGCAAAGTCATCACTACGAATTGTTCGGACAACCTCACCAAATGTCTTTGGTTTGGCAGGGTCAGCAAGAAGATATAGAATAATCCCAACAAGCAGTGTGCGCGCTTCGTTTGTCCAGAATTCCTGCTTTGGAAGAAGAATGTTTGCCAGCTTTTGCACATCATCAACCATCTGTCCTGGTTTATCAGAAATCCATTCCATTGGGTTATAGCAGTGGCTTGTTCCGTTGACATCCGCCGGCACCCAGCAGAATACCTTTTGTTTTAGGAATGTCTCTCTCCATCCAGCAGAGGTTTCAAAGTTTTCAAGCTTAATGTCATGGCAAATCAAACTTTCCTCCCAGAAGACGCAGTTTGGTATAGCAAATCCGACACCCTTTCCTGAACCTGTTGGTGCGAATAGCAATGTGTGCTGGTAGTCATGGATGTCCGTGATGAGAAACTTGTTTTTCTTGTAAGGATGTTGTCCCATGAGAAGACCACGCGTGCTCTCCATTCCTGCCTTACCAACCTCTTTTTTGTCTGCCCAGTGAGCATCACCATGCACGGAAGCATCTTTCTTGTAAGGCACAAATTCCATTATCTTTTTTCTGAAAATGAGAAATAAAGTTCCAACAACCACTATTGGCAGGACAATCAGTGTTCCAGCGGCTTTAATGAGGAAAAAGTTGTAATCCTGAAATCCAATCACTCCAATGTTTGCGTGAAAAAGTTTTAGATAATACTGTGCTGTTTTGATTGCCAGCGGAATTTGCTGCTCTATTTTTAACGACAACAGATTTGTCAACTGGCCTGTGCCCTCTATTGTTATGATTGCGACAATTATGCATGCGTAGTAAATCAGTCCAATGATTGTTCCATAGAGCGAGGTGAGGGTCATTATATTCTTCGTCCGCCGCATCTTAGCATTTGGATCGTAGACCTTTACCATAACAACTCAAATAATTAAATAGTGGTTAGAAGTGAAAATATAAAATGCAAATTAATAAAAATATATCATCATTTCACATCTTCCGCGTATATTTGCGCTATTTTCATATATTGCTGATAACATGATTGGTTTGTTATAACACACTTTTTCAAGTTTATCAAATTCAAAAATAATACGAAGATATCAACTAATAAAGATAATATTAATAGAGAGTATAAATAAGAAAATGGAAATGTTAAGAGAGGAATGCTGTTTTGTAAAATATTAACTTGCATTTTCACAAAAAGATAGTAGAGTGCAGCATCTTGATATGTTGTTTGGTGTTATAGTGCAAGAAATCGCTGCAATAATCCTGTTTTTTTATTCAATAAAGAAGTTCTCCAAGTTGATAATGAGGCAGAATATTCGCGGAATGAAAAAGAAATTTTCTGCACTAACAAAATACAAAATTGGAGATTTTGGTCTTGGGATTATAGCAGCGGCAATTTTACAGTCAAACAGGGGAGTATCAATGTTGGTTTTGACACTTGTTGGTGCAAATGTTTTGAACGTATCGGAGGCGCTACCCATTATCTTTGGGACACCAATAGGGGCCAGCAGCACAGCATTTTTGGTGTCAGCAAAGTGTGATTTAATTGAGGAAATACTTATCATTGCAGGAACTGTAATTTTGAGAACAAAGCACAAAAATCTTGGCCACAGCATTTTTTATCTTGGATTGTTACTTTTGTCATTAGAGTTGCTCGGTAAATCCATGTCTGTCTTACAGCACGAGGAGTGGTTCAAACAGTGTTTTTCATTCACCAGCAACAAGTTCTTATTGTTCTTGGAAGGTATAATTTTGATATGTCTGTGTCAATCAGGAGCACTTATTATCAGTGTTTTGACGGTGCTTGTTTCATGTGAAATTATGACAATGCAAAACGCAATCGCAATGCATATCGGGACAACAGTTGGATCGCTGCTTGTAATTTTGTTGTCAATCTTTGGCATGTCAGCAGAGGCAAAAAGAGCTGCTAGAATGAATGCTTTACTTGTATCAATTATGTCATTTGTTAGCCTGTTCTTTCTTGGATATTTCACACAGCTTGGAAACAACTTTGAAAACAAGGCCTTTGGCTTTGCATTGGCTGGTGCAGCCGCAAGATTTGTTGCGTGTTTGAGCGCGATGATTGTATTTTCGGTTTGTGATAAGTTAGCGCACGGAAAAAGAAAAGGTAACAAAAAATAATTTCACATCTAACCAATTACAGATACAACTTCTTTGACCTTTATGAATGCCATAATTGCTGTCCAAATTATTGAAATACCAACAGCTCCAACGAGCCAACTGATTATAATAAGAAGGCCGTCTGATACTACAAGACCAATACTCAGAAGAACACCTCCGAGTGCTGGAATTATACATAACATTGGGATTGGCACGGCGCTTGCTACGGCAAAAATCAACAGTGCAATGTCATGAAGTTTTCTGACCTTTGGTCCGCATAAAAAGCTGAGTCGCTGGCATGTAATTTTTTCAATGGTAAAGACATATTTGCGCGATAGTTTATCTATTTGTCTGATAACATTTTTACTTACTCTGATTTCATTTATGAATTTTGGGACATAAAGCGTTTCAACGCCGTATAGGTTTTGTGCAGCAAAGAGTATACTTGGAATTGCTAAAATCATGGTAAACCCTGGGGGCATTGGAAACGGCAATGATACTATGAAAAAACTCAAAAATAGCAGAATATAGTTTGAACGATTGCCTATCAAACGGAACAATCGGCGCACAACGATACCATGCTTTCTTGTGCATCCGTTGACTTGTGATATTGTATTAGAGAACCTATGAGAAAGATTTTGTGATATTTTCTTCTCGCGCTTCATAACAATGATGCTGTGATTTTACAAAGTTATTGGGAATAGTCAAGTAGCAACATTGACTATTGTCAATTAATAACAAAACAAAAAAAATATAAGTAGCAACATGCAAAAAAAACATAATTAATGCTGTATTTACATACTTGATTTTTTTTCTCTACCAAGTATACTCTCTTTGTTGTGGAATTGTTTTAATTGAAATTCAATATGCATGGGCAGCCTCAAGCATACAACAATCTGATTAAACAACTAAAACAATACAATATCACAGAAAAAGATATCATTATTAAAAACAGAAAAATTGCTCAAAATTATGCCAATATTTACTGGAACTTACTTCCTGATGAAGGAGACACAGCATTGGCAAAACAACCAATAAACATTGGAAATAAAGACGTTTATGCACTTTCGGACATTGAGGGATACAACATTGATTTCTTGGATTTTTTAAAAAAACTTGGTCTTGTTGAATATCAAGAAAAGAAGCCATCTCCATTGAATGGATGGAAATGTTGTTGGTCTTGTACGCAAGAAGGTAATGAAGTGCCGGTTTATTATCGTTTTAATGAAAGAGCATGCCAAAAATTTAACGATGTAATTGTTTTGTGTGGTGATTATGTAAGAAATTCAAGAAGAACCTCAGCGGGTGTTGTGCATATTTTGCAAGAACTAAATTATAGATTAAATAATGGTAAACAGGAGAAAAACAAAGGTCTGTATTTGCTTGCCGGAAACCACGACATTGCTAACTATGCCCCGGAGGACTACAATTACTTCTCACTTGGTGATAACCCGATTGACTTAAAGGCGAAAGTTTTACAACTTGGTCTTTATCCACAGTTGCTGTTGGTAAATGGTGATGGAAAGCGATTGCTGTTTCAGCACACAAATTTTCCATATAGAGAAAAGAATAATTATATTGTTAATAAAAAAATTGATCCAAACAAGGCAATCAAATTGCTAAACGATAAAAAAGCATATGACAAACCTATATTGCGTGGTGACGGTTTTTTTAATTTGAGATACATAATGCCAGATGCCGCACAGAACCCAAAATATTACGATATAAATTGCCAACAAGAACTACCAGGATTAATTTATTCAGATTTTGGTATAGGTTATGATGCAAAATTTATAGGACATGATGGTGAATTTGGAGGTATAGCCAACAGAGATAATGGCAGGGGTAATGTCTATAATGTTAATTTAAATAATAAAAATGAACAGAAGTTTGAAAAATGGTCGTGTGTTAAAAAAGAATTTAATGAGCAAATGAAAAATACGGTTAATAATTTGCGCAAATATTATACAAAAATAATTACATTAGAAGGCAAAAATATGGATGAGGAGCAAAAAAAAATTGCTTTCAATCTTGCAGTATTAAACGCTTTAAAATATAATAATATTAAACCTTAAACTTTCTTTTTTCCTCGCGTCTTTCATCTTTTTTTTTGATATATTCACGCTTGTCATACTGTTTTTTTCCACTCACAAGTGCAAGTTCAAGTTTGATGTATCCGCGCTTGTTTGTATAGCATTTACTCACGACAATGGTATAGCCATCGCGTTTGATGGTGGTTGACATTCTGATGACTTCGGCTTTTTTAAGTAGCAACCTCCTCGGACGGCATGGGTCGTAGTCGTTGTCCTTGTAAGCTTGTTCGTACTTTGGGATGTTCCAGTTCAGTAAAAAAGCCTCATGTCCTTTGATTGATACATAACAACCATTGATACTGACTGAATTTTTACGAATGCTTTTAACTTCCGCGCCAGTAAGTGAGATGCCAGCATCAACCGTTTCATGGACATTGTAGTCAAAGTGTAGGCGCCTATTTAGTATCAGCATTTTTGTTTTCTATCTGTACTTTTTCTGCCTGTTTTTCTTCAACAATTTTGTTAGTAATGTTCCGCCTTGCGATGTTTTTGTAGTATAGGAATATCCCGTAAAATCCGATTGGCGACATAATGATGTAGAAGAAAATTACGTCTATGAAGTTAGTGTCTTTGAAGTAAAATGCAAGCAACAACATTGCCACCGCAAGACATGAAATTCCGCTGTTAATGAGGAGGATTTTGCTCATGTATTGTGCGCGAGTAAATAGTAGTAAGTGGATCATCACGACTGCCCCGATGTATGTGCAAATTACCCAAATCATAGTTTTTCTTTTGGCAAACCAGTTATAACGACTTTGTCTTCCAATTCTTGCTTTTCACTGTTTCCGCGCATCTTTTTAAGAAGCTTTGTAATTTCACTATTATTCTTGAATTCAAGGTCTTTTCTGTTCAATGCGTGGATTAAAAAATTGTCGCCTTCAATTGCAATCACGAACGTCCCTGGTGTCATGGTTATCAAGTTTGCAAAGAGGACTTTCTCCTGATCGTTAAGTCTTGAAACGTTCATTGTGATTGTTCCAGGGTCAATGTTGAGCTTTTCAGAATAGATTATTTTCACCATTTGCAGAGTTGAAACCACAACATCTCGCAGTAGGATGAATACATATTTGAAAAAGCCGAGTCGCACGACATATGAGTTTGGAGAGATGATGTTGCCGACTATACACAAAACGAATGTTAAAATAACTGAAACAATTCCGCACTTCACCAAAAAAGGATCTTTGCTACCTGAAAATAGAGACCACAACAAGCATATTAATGCGAAAATTTTTAGGTATGAAAACAAGTTTGACAAAGCCTTTACCGCACCACCGGCTGTCAATTTTTTACTATTTAAATATTCCTTTTTAATAAGCATTGGCGGAGCATTAAATCATTTTTCGTTGCTGTTAATCTTACTAAACTGACCAAAAATATTCAAAGTGTTGTTTTCAATTTTGGCAATCGCCGAGCCATCAATTTTTACTTTCTCAACTTTTCCATCATCACACGATAGCTGCGCAACGGTGTCCTGAACCTCAAAAATAATGTTGCAATGATTTGGTAAAATGCAAACTTCGCCGTATTTTTTTGTATTCACTTTCACTTGTTTGCAGCTAAATCTGAGCTCCTTATCAAATGGACTATTTGCAAAAATCGTTGTTATTAACATAATGTTAAGGGCTCTTCAAGGTAATATAAAAGTCAAGGTTTTGTTGCGTAGCGCGGAGCTTGTTTTTTTTCCGAGATGGTTGTTGCGTGGCGATGACAGGTGATATCAAGGAGATGAAAAATAGCGAGGGCGTGGTTTCTGGTGGTGCAATATTTTTTAAAAAAGCTTGTAGACAAAACAACAAAAACAACTATAATGGTTTTGGTTTTATGGTTTAGATTATGCAGACAGAATATGATGATGCAAGAAGTTATGCAAATTTTTTGGATCAACAAAATAAAGCACAAGATGATTTTCAACAAAAAAATATGATTGATTTTTCTGCGCATAACCAAGTAATACAAGGAAAAGAATTTGTAAAGCGTCTCATGAAAAAAGAAGAAGAAGAACAAAACTTAGATAAGAAACGCAAGGAACTTGAAGAATTGGAAAAGAAATTACCGGATCTTAAACAAGAAGTAAAGAAGGCATTGTTCGCGCATAAAAATGACCCTAACAATAAAGAACTGAAGCAAAATTATTATGACAAGCAGCGTCAATGCAACGCAGTTGAATATAACATTAGTGAAATTGAGA
>JAFUUN010000024.1 GCA_017477855.1 Rickettsiales bacterium
CTGCGCTCGGGCTCCGCTCGGAGAAAAAACGCGCTCCGCCCAGCGCAACCTACCTAAAACTCCGAAAAGCTAAACACTCCAATGCAATTTGCCGATGTATCATGTGTGCGATAAACGTTCAATTTTTTGAAGTTTGCATCTTTTAATTGGTCGGCAGTCAATGCACTATACATAGCAACTTCATTTGTGTTGGCACATCTTGGTTGACTGTTAATATTCCATGTATAGCTTGATGCTTCATTCACGCCAAAAACATGTCCTGTCAACGGAAAACCATCATCAATTTTGGCATCAATGGCATTCATTGTTTCAACTGGAACAACACCTTTTAGTGGCAACAAATATGATGGAACATACGTCAATGGCCCGCAAAGTTCTTCATTTACACCGCCTTGTGCGCTAGTTGCAACATAATCATTGAAAGATGCAAGCACAAGTGCGTGGTGTTTATTTGCATCAATATCTGTTCTCAAACTGTCTGCAATCAAACCCCACCTTGGAGTTGCGCTACTATTTGTAATGCCATGCATCAAGTTGGTGAAGTAATAAACTCCGCTTCCAGAACCATATTCGTATTCAGGCATGTTATATCCCGGCTCAACACATTGCGCCGTCACAGCCGATGTGACCGTTTTACACAAATTTGAATATTGTTTGTCAATCAGTCCGGCAGCACTCAAATGTGCCCAGACACCAAAACCCTCACTGTAATAATTGGCCGTGTTATTTAACTTTCTCACACATGGAAAGACCTTGCCGCGTCCTTCTCCGTTGATTGGAATTTTGTCTGCCATTGTGCGATTGGAGCTTATCAATGAGACAAGCTCTGCTGGTGTTTTTGTTTCATATCCCTTTGGCGCAAGTTGATACTGTGCGTTTGGAAAGTCCCCGGGAAGGTAGCCATATGTCTGGTAGAATGTGTTGATGGCTTTGCGGTAGATTTCAATCTGCTTGATTGTTGCGGCAACTTCTGAATTTGCGATGAGCTTTTTCCCAGCCAACAAACCAGAGATAAGTATTCCCAAAATTGACAGCACGATTGACAATTCCACGAGCGTGAACGACTTTTTGTGCTTTGCTTGGGACATCATTGCTCTTCGGTCGTGGCGTGATATGCGGCGGAACTTTGGCACTTCACCTGTCCTCAACGCGTGCAGCAACAACCTTTTTCTGAATACTTTATTCATCATCTTGGCAATCATAATATCAAGTTTGCTTGGTTTTGCAACCTTGTTCTCACCTCCTTCTGTCATAATCAAAACTGCGGCATTGCAAACACTCCAATACAAAGTGCTTTTTCGTCTGTTCCGTTATACATATTTATTGCAGACAAGCTGGTTGGATTGTTAAGAATTGTTGCGTTGATTGTGCCATTTATTTTTCCTGCATTTGTTCCATATTGCGCAGTTGCAATTTTCACACATTGATGGGTTGTGCTGACATTATAAGAAGCCTTGCCTGCTGCTGGGTTTTGCGCAGCAACATTGCCTGTCAACGGGTAACCATCATCAATTTTGATGTCAATTTCTGCAAGTAGCGGAGCAGTTATTCCACCATTTGAAAAACCAAATCTGTATGTTGTTCCTGAAATTTGGCGACATGGTCTTACGTAGTTTAACTCAACTGTTCCATTTATGTATTTTTGGTGATATGTGTTTTTTAAATTCACAAGCAACAATGCTGTGTGCTGTGTGGCTTTTTGTCCTTCAAGTAAGCCAAGTTGATACTCATTGTGGAATTTTGTCAGTGTTGAGAAAATATACATTCCATTATATCCATATTTTGCTTTTGGAACATTGTAGCCAGCTTCAAAACAATCATCTGATTTGTCTGATGTCAAACTTTTACACAAACTTGAATATTTCTCTTCGATAAAACCTGCTGCGCTCAAATGCGACCATGCAAGAGAAAAATCACTATAATACGGTGCAGACGCTGGAATAACGCATCCACTTAATTCGCCTATACCCTTGCCATTGAGTGGAATTGTTTTCAAAACCTTCTCATCAAGTGCTTTGATTGTATTGATGTCTGCTGTTGTATAAGCTGCCGGTGCCAGTTTGGCCTGTGCATCTGGCATGTCGCCGGGCATGTAGCCATATGTTTCGTAGAACTTTGCGAAGGCAGATTGGTATCGCTGTATTTCGTGGATTGTTGTCTGTACTTTTGCGCGTTCAACGAGTTTGCGGCCGCCAATAAGTGAGCCAATTAGCATTGCGACAACGCACATAACGATTGATATTTCCATAAGTGTAAATGACTTTTTTCCAACCATCTGTTGACTTATAGGAAAAGTATTTTAATAAAAAGCAATGAAAAATTCTGATTTGTGTTGGGCGCGGGGCGGAGCGGGTTTTTGCGAGGAGCGGGTCGGAGCGGAGCGAGGACAGGAGAGCGAGGAGGTTAAAAACCGCGAGGGGGTGGCCTCGGGCCGCGCCACATATTTGGTGCAGGTTTTTTCTATCTGTGTCTGTTTGATGGTTTCTTTGTCTCTGTCTTCATGTGGGACATATTCAAAACTGAAAATGCCTAAGACCACTTCATCTTCTCAAGCTGGCTAACTGCATAGCTGAGGATGTTGTGCTCGTCATTGGCTATTTCTTTATCTTCAAAGCGCTCCGTGTCAAGTTCGGTCCATGGAGTTTTATCAACTTCAATTTCATATCCAAGTGATGCATTAACGAACTCCAAATTCCTGCGATAATCAAGGGTATTAAATACAACAATTGGCAACATTGAAATCTGCGAACCAATTTCACTTAATGCATTATTAGCGGCAATTCTTGATATAGCAAGATGGACGTCCACTGGGATTTTCTTCTCTCTCACCATTGAGAAAATACCATTTCTCTGGCTCATTTGGTTATCACAAATGGTGACAAAAAAGTCATCTCTGAACTTCCTCATTGTTGTATCATTTAGTTTGTAAATTCCATTGGTTTCTAATTCCTGAATTGCTCTATTTACAGATGCCTGATTTGCACCATACATATAGAACAGCAATCTTTCAAAGTTTGTAGGATAATTTGAATACAGCGCTGTATTTCCGTCTTCAACCTCTTTTTTTGTGTTGGCTGCTCCATTGTTTTGGAAGTCAAAGAAGAAGTTGTTTTTTTCAACTCCAAGGATGATTTTTGCAATCGGCAAACCCATTTTCTTTGCAAAGTAGGCCGCCATTCCCAAGGACATGTTAGAAGTTGGCATAGCAACGCAAAATGGTTGAAAATCTAACCTCAATGCCATTTTGAAAAATGCAGGGATATATGCCAAGATATTCAACACATTCAACTCATTGATGAATGTCAGGTTTATCATCTCGCGCAAACTGGTATTGTTGTAAATATCATATCTTGATTTGTTTATGGTGGCTATATCCATGTCGGCTGTTGCATAGCCAAAATTCAAGACCTTTGGTTCAAAAAGCTTAACTTTCTCTTCCTCATCGTCATCATCGTAAATACCTTTTAATCTGTTGGCCTCCCTTTCTGCTTTGCGTTGTTCTGCTGCTTTTTTTTCTGCCTCTCTCCATTCTATTTCCAGTTGCGCAATATCAATTCCATATCTATCTGCTTCCTCTTTGGTCAGCGTCTCGGCCTTATGCATTAACGATCTTGTTGAGACATTGTTTGTGGTATTGAATACAGTGAATGCTTTAATCCATTTCTTGTTTCTGGTAGCAAATGCAGTGCTCAATGCAGAATTTCCGTCTGATATATCAATAATTGATCTGACTTTTCCTTCTTTTTCAGCAAAGTAGTTTATAAATTCTGCCGCAAGAAAAAAGCCATAGTCCTTTACGCATCCAGTTGGGCCATATGTCAAGCTCACCATGTCCAGATTTTCATCTAATCTTGTGATGGAAAAATATTTATCCCCCATTGTTCGCGTATGTTCGTCTATTGGCACACCAAAATCACCAAACCCACTAAATGCTCGTTCAGTTAGTTCATGCAGAATATCTTTGTCTATTCCCTTATCACAAAACCGTTCTAACAGTTCTGCCAAGATTTGCGGATATGTCATTTCACCAAATTTGTAGATTTCTTTGTATTCAAACTGTGAGATGAAGCTTGGGACAAATATTCCTCCGTTGTCCTCTGCAATAGGATTTAGGACTACTTTCTTGAAATCACCAACAACCTTACTGTTCCTTGTGCTAAGAAAAAACATATAAACAACTGGCAGGGGCAGTAGGATTCGAACCCACGACCGACGGTTTTGGAGACCGCTACTCTACCAGCTGAGCTATACCCCTATACTTGGAAGGTATTTAAAAAAGTGTAAATGTCAAGTGGTGGAAGTGGAGAGAAGGTGAGGAAGTTATTTGCAAGGTTCTTTGTCATTGCTTGTCGTGTTTTTTTGGTTTTGGTGTGCCTTGTTGTTGTTAATTTCCCTTTCTTCTTCTATTTCTTTTTCACGACTGCGTTCCCTTGCGCTGCGTTTGCTACCGGTTGACTTATTATCTCTTTTCTCTTTCTTGTGCTTATGTTTACTAGGATCTTTAAATTTGTTGTTTGGTAGATTGCTATAAGCATGAATATCAATTAGTATTTTATCGATATCACATGCCGCTCCTGGAGTATAGTGTTTAACGAGATTGCATAAATCATCGTCCGTGTAGTCTTTCTTGAGATTATTAATTTTTATTTGTTCTGTTCTTTTATTGACCCTTGTATCGTAGACCAAAAGATTTCCTTGTGCAGCTCCTGCCTTGTTACTTTTCATTTCTTCAAAGAAATAAATCCAATCCCCTACTTTGTCAACAAATTGAATTCCTTTCCATGTTTTGTCCTTAAATATTTCCTGGTAAACCTGCTGTGTGTTCAAACCTGTTTGAGTTTGTTCTATTGTACTAATCTGAACGTTATGCTTATCGTATACAAAATTATCTTTGAATTCTATTTTTATCAAGTTGTCATCGGCAAGTATTTCATATCCATCGCATTTTTCTACTTCAGGAGTTGTTTCAGAAGCTCTACAAAGACCTTGCAACCGTAAAGTTTTGCATGTTCCATTTACATATTCAGGACTTAGCAAGCCACGCTCTTCACCAGTTCCATCCTTCCATAGTTCTTTACCACCCTTTTTAATACTCCACCGTTCATTCCTCCACATTCCTTTGTCATTGTCAAATGCTTGCGTGAGCAAGAGTTTAGACATTTGGTTATCTTTATTTATCGTGATATCAGATGTAGGTACCTCTGCGGTACAATCTTGACCTAAACGCAATGTAACACGTTGACCTGTCATGGCGGTTATCTTGATCGACTTCCAATGATCATTGTCGACATTATTTTCTTCCAATACGACTTCTTTGCACTGCATTCCATTGACTGTCTTATTTTTGCAATCATAAATATTTTCAAAATTATCTACGAAAACTTGATTTTTTTCATCCCAACCTGGTTTTATCAGATTTTCTGTTTTTTTACTTTCCATAAATTAAAAATTAAAACTATTAATAGTTTATCAAATGAAATTCAAAAGACAAGAGGCAGCATGCAAAGTGTAAATATCAAGTGGAGAGAAATGATTACATGATGTTGCATCGGCGTCCTGAACAGCATCCAAGATCCGTAGCGGTTTGAGTTGTGACGATTGCATGCTATGTTTGTTTATCTTTCAGAAAAAATAATATGTTTTAATAACAGTAGAACTTCAAATTGCATTTTTATAAAAAATAGTTATAATGACTATATGGGTATTGCATTTGCACTTGGTGGTAGAAGACCAGGTTACGGAATACATGAATACTACGATGCCATGACTAAAACCGATGAGCCATGGAAATATGCCAGCCTTGGTCTTGGTGTCGGTGGTCCGATAGTTGGATTGGCACTGTGTGTCGTTAATCCAATTATTGGTATTGCTGTGTTTGGTAGCGGTATTTTAGGTGGTATGGTTTGTGGAATTGTTGCTCAAGTTAAACATAATAGCGAACTTCGTCATTATATCATGGAGGACAGAAAGAGATTGGCAGAACATTGTGATGTCAAAGACAAAACTTTGGAGTCAAATGTGGAATTAAATCAGGCAACAACGAAGAAAATTAATGCAGAAACACAAGTTATTGAAAATAGCACAAAAAATGTTAATAACAGTGACGCAAGTTTGTCAAAGGATACAATCAACAGTTCAAAGAGTACAAGTATTAGTCAATGAATGATTTGTTTTATTAGATGTTGCGCAGCGCGGAGCTTGGTTTTTACTCCGAGCGGAGCCAGAGCGGGAGCGAGGGCGGGTTGAGCGAGGAGGTTAAAAACCGCGAGGGCGTGGCCTCGGGCGGCGCAACATAAGATTTTAGAATTTTGTTTAAATGATGTTGATATTTTAGAATTTTGTTTAAATGATTTTGATATGATAAGGAAAGATGAACAAAAGCATGGAATTATTTCGTTACTTCCAATAGGAGTATTTTTGACGTTATATCTCGGTCTTGGTATTCTGTTTGAATACATATTGAAGATACCAATGGGGTTTTATAAAATACCTATCATTGTTGTATTTTTAATATCATTGTTCTGTGCTTGTCTTCAAAATCGTAAAGTAAGTTTTAATGACAAGCTAAAAATCATGGGAAGCAGCATTGGTGATTTTAATATCATTTCAATGATTTTAATATTTTTACTTGCGGGCATGTTTTCAGGGATAGTTGGGAGAACAAGCGCAACAAGTGTAGCATATTTCCTATTATCATCATTTCCATCTCAATTTATACCAATCATTTTGTTTGTTGTTGGGTGTGTAATATCCATATCAATGGGGACATCTCTTGGAACTGTTGCATTAATTACACCAATAGCTTATTCTGTTGCTGACACGTCAGGTTTTCCAGTGCAATTATGCGTTGCGTCGATTATTTGTGGTGCATTTTTTGGAGACAATCTATCATTTATAAGTGATACAACGATAATGGTCTGCAATGGTCAAGGATGCAGAATGAAGGACAAATTTTATGCAAACTTCAAAATCGTTATCTATGCCGTTGCAATAACATTGGCCATTTTGTTCTTTGTATCTTCAAAGTATGATATCTCGAATGACATAAAATATGACTGGAATTTGATAAACATGTTGCCTTATTTTATAGTTCTGTTATTAAGTATTATTGGAATAAATGTATTCACAGTTTTGAGTATTGGAATAGTCATAGGTTCAACAATATCCATTGCAACAGGAACTGTTCCTGCTGTTGATTTGCTTACACAAGCAGGCCATGGAGCAAATGGAATGTTTGAAACAATTATTGTTACTTTGTTGGTTTCATCAATTAGCGCACTGGTAAAAAATAATGGTGGATATGAATTTTTGTTAAATTTTATTCAAAAATATTTTAAAGGAAAAAGAATGGGACAAATTGGGGCAGCTTTGCTGATTGGCTTTACGGATGTTGCTACCGCAAACAATACAGTTGCAATCATTATAGTTAATCCAATTGCCAAAGAGCTTGCAACAAAATATAGAATTTCTGCTAAAAGAATGGCGTCAATTATTGATACATTCTCATGTATAACACAAGGAATTATTCCATATGGAGCACAAATGCTTGTTGCGATATCATCTGTTGCGGCTGCTGGTGGAACAATATCAGCATTTGATATAATGTCGCATTTGTATTATCTCTATGCACTTTTCTTTGTATCAATTATCTATATCATTAAGTCAAAGTAGGATAATTGATGACTTTTTGGTGTTGCGCTGCCCGAGGCC
>JAFUUN010000025.1 GCA_017477855.1 Rickettsiales bacterium
ATCAAAGTAAAAAACGACAAAATTGTTGATGCAAAAATCATGGTATTCGGTTGCGGCTCGGCCAAAGCATCAAGTAGTTATGTAGCCAAAAAACTTACCGGTATGACACTTGACGAAGCGCTTCAAATCAAAAACACAGACATAGCTGAGGCACTCGGACTGCCAAGGATAAAATTGCACTGTTCTGTGCTGGCAGAGGATGCAATAAAAAGAGCAATTGAGGACTACAACAGAAAACAAAGTGGAGCAAAAAAGCCAACCAAGCCAAGCAAAAAGGTTGCGAATTTTTCCATTGACATAACCAAAGAGGCCATTGAGTTCACACTCTCACACCTGCAAAAACTGGAAAAAGAAGGCAAGAAAATCAAAGGCATCCGCCTGTCACTGGAAGAAGGCCATTGTGGACTAATGTATAAGGTTCGCTACGTTGAGGACAAGGAGGACACCGACAATTTTATTGACTTTCTTGCGAAGTCGGGCAGAAAACAACTGCATATTTTTGTGCAAAATGACATGGCGGAAATCCTCAATAAAACTAAGATTGAATACAAAGAGGAAAACCTTAAACGCGGGCTCGTATTCACAAATCCACGCGAGACCGGCCGTTGCAGTTGTGGAAAAAATTTTTTTACGAAATAGCATTCACGTGTTTATCTTTTTGTGCCGCATTAAGTTCAGCGACATTTGTATCGATTTGTGCATTGAATTCAAAGTGATGCATGTCTTCTCTTTTTGGAATATAATTATTCAATTCTGTTTGATACAAAAACATTTTTTTCTCTTCTTCTCCAATGTGAGACCTTCTCCTTAAATCGTTGCTACTTCTGCTTTCTCTCATAAAAACAACCTTGCAATTTATACCACATTTTTTTTATTTTTTCAATGACTTTTCACGATTTGCTGTCAATTTCTGAAAAAAAACTACAAACAGAGCTAAATTTATCACCTTCGGAGGCCAAACGAGATGTTGAAGATATTGCGGTTTATGCCACAAAGTGGTCGCGCGCAGAGCTTATAGCAAGAGGTGGAAATGAAGTTGGTATAACTCACAAGGCTATTTTTGACAAGGCACTCGCAGACAGAATTACCGGCAAACCAGTGCAATATATTACCAACAGTGCATGCTTTTTTGGCTATGACTTTTTTGTCAACGAGAGTTGTCTTATTCCGCGGGTTGACAGTGAAGTTTTGATTGAAAATGCGTTAAAAGATTGTACGCAAGATAATGTCAAAGTCCTTGATTTGTGCTGCGGAAGCGGATGTTTAGGATTATCATTTGCAAAGCAGATAGCTGAAAAAAACAGAAAATACGAGTTGACAATGTTGGATATTTCCACAAATGCAATACAAATTGCGCGGTTGAATGCGCAGAAATTGGATGTCAAAGCTAGTTTCATGGTCGCGGATATCCTGCAAGGACTATCGCTGGACAAGCAGTTTGATGTCATATTTTGCAATCCTCCTTACATTGAAACGGACGAAATTGACAATCTTGATAAACAAGTTAAGAATTTTGAGCCACATCTTGCGCTTGATGGCGGAGAGGATGGACTGAAATTCTACCGCGCAGTTGCCGAAAATCTCAAATCAATCATAGCAAAAAGTGGCAAGGCCTACTTTGAAATTGGCTACAATCAAGGCAAGACAGCAAGCGCAATTTTTACAGCAAAAAATTTTGATGTTGAAGTCAAAAAAGATTACGGGAAAAAGGATAGGTGCTTGATTGTTTATTGATATGTTGCGCTGCCCGAGGCCACGCCCTCGCCGTTTGGCTGCGCCTCGTTCCTCGTCGGCCAAACGCGCTCCGCGCCGCGCAACAATTTAACCGTGCCCGCCACGTGCATTGTTGCGATTGTTACTAAGATTGTGTTCTGCATTATCCTGAATTTGTTGAAATTCATACGGAAATTCTTCTTCTAATGATAGCCAAATAAAATATTTAAATTTTTTAAATAGTTCTTCTGGACCAATTTTATTGATGTTATAAACCGGCGCATCAACAATAGTTTTAAAATCTTTACCTTTTAGTTCTTCGTTTTGTTTATAGAGAAATTGAGGACAATCAAAAAGAACATCACCATTGCCAAGATTTTTAATCCTAAACCTAAGATAAGGTGTCAAATCAATACACCATCCTTCCAGTCGTCCAGTATCTTCATGCCGAAGATCCGAAATATCATTAACCCACCGTTCTTGACAGCAAAGTTGTAAAAAATCATTCATCATAAAGCTATACTAATTGAAATATAGCAGATTTCAACTATTAATCAACAAAAATTAAACCCCATCAAAATATCTGTTAACCCTTTGCGAAATGTAATCTTTTCCGTAGTTTAGATAGCTTGGGATACGCTCAGAAATTACAACATCGCCACGTTTGTCAATGGTTTTGATAGCACCGTTAATCGCGTTGAAAACGATATTATTGTTATCTTTGTCTACAAAAAAGCCGAAACCATCATCATTTTTCAGCATGTAGCTATTTAATCCAGTTGCAATTTGCCAACGAGGTTGACCTGTCAGCAAGTCAAATCCCATCACGCTTGAACGAATCCCGCCTGCCACGACAATGCCCTCGTTTTCAAATATGACCGGTGGAAAATCTATATCCAATATGTTGACAATGTTTCCACTGGCGCGTCCGTTTATGACTTTGGTTTTCCACACAATATCGCCACTGTCGGCATCTACCAGCGCTAAAATTCCATTTGAAAAACCAGCCAAAACTTTGTCTTGATATAACACAACCGGCGGCGTTTGCAGTGAGGTTGTAGCGCCACTGTCTTCCTCTATTTGCCAATCAACCTCGCCCGTATTTGCATCCAGTGCAAGCAATTCATCCGTAACGGATATTAAATAAACCATGTCATTGTGAACGGTTGGGCTTGCCCCGAAGCCACCTGTATAGTGCTTTTTCCAGACAACAGATCTCTTTGCAACATCAAATTTTGCAACCCATCCATTGCTTGCCGATGTATAGATAAATCCATCCTTCAAGCGCGCATTTGCCAACTGAATATTGTCTTTTTCGTTGCCTTCAAGAACTGCTGCGCTCCACTGCTTTTTTACATTTCCTTGTACATCAAGTTTGTAGGCTACAATCTTCCCGTTTGTGAAGTCATAAATTGTGCCATCGCAGACAATCGGATGTACATAAAAGTCATATTTACCATCCCTCGCGAATAAGCTTTTATACTGATTGTTATTGATTTTTGGATAGCTATCCATTGAAATACCACTGTTTTCTGGGTCAAAGTCGGTAGCTAAAAGACATGTATTTTCAACTGTTTTGGGTACACCAACATCAACTCCAATCAAAGAAGGGCTTTCTTCTATATTTGATGACGCAGAGAAAATAACTTCACCATCTTTTGATGTGTATTTATCCGAGCTACATGCCGAAAAAAAGACACCACAAGCGGCAACGACTACAACAAATAAGGATGTGTTTTGAATTTTAAAAGTCATTTTTGCGAATTAAAATTCTAATTTTTATTTTGCAATTTTTCTTTCATATTTTTTACAATTTCTTCTTTTGCAAAGTGAATCTTTCTATGACAATTTGGACACAACAAAACACAATTTTGAGCACTACTTTCGCCACCATCACTATAATGAACTATGTGATGTATTTCAAAATACATCTCGCCATTTTTCTTCTCAAAAGTTTCACATCCGCAACACTCGCATTTACTTTTTGCTCTGTTATGAATTTTGTTTATCTCTTCTGATGGAAAATTTTCCCTTGCGTAAACTATTTGTTCTTTTCTAAGTTCTCTTGTGTTCTTTTTCTCGTTTTCATCTTTAATATTTTTTGTCTCTTCATCAATGTTTTTTTCAACTTTTATATTCTCCAAAATTGGAATTGGTTTTAATAAAAAATCGTAGTCGCCATTGCAGATTGCATTAATAACAACTTGTTTGTAATATTTTTCTGTATCATTGTTTCTTTTGTTTTTTATTTTGGTTAGTTTATCAAGATAATCAAAACATTTATTACCAAAATGTGGCATTGTAGAATTTGATACTGCAAACTCAATTGAAAGTTTATTATACTTTTCAAAGCAATCTCTATACAATTTTTCAATATAATAACCGACCGAACTTATATGATTTCCTTGAAAATATATTATGTAATAAGGTGAACTATATGGCAGTGAAAAATAATCCTGAATTTTATTTGTTATTTCTTTGAAAGTAATATAACTTTTCTTCTCCTTCACCAACTCAATAATTGCCTTTGCAACAAGATTTGTTTTGTCTTCAATGGAAATTTCTTTTCTAATTTGTTCTGCTCTTTTTTCTAAATCAGTCATATGAAAAAATGAAAACCAGTTTTAACTAAAAAATCAAAAATAAACATCAACTATTTAGCCAATTATTCAACATTTTTTCTCCAACTTTTCCACTTTTTTCAGGGTGAAATTGCATTCCTATGAAGTTATCTTTTTGTATTATTGCAGAAATTTTTGTTCCAAAATAATCAACAAAAGCAGTTGTATTTTTACAAATTGGAACATAAAAATTGTTGCAAAAATATACAAGTTCACCTTTATATTTTCCATTTTCAATGCAATTCCAACCCATCTGCGGAGAGACCAGATTTGCGGGTAAGTGTTCAACTGTTTCATCAAAAATTCCAAGACATTTTGTATTAAATTCTGCTGAAAAATTGCACATTATTTGCATCCCTAAACAAATGCCTAAAACTGGCTTTTTTGTTGATTTTATGCAGTTAATTATGTTTTGCTTTTGCAACATCTCCATTGCAACTTTTGCATTACCAACTCCGGGTATAATTATTTTGTCGCAAGTGTCAAATTCGCTTCTATTTTTTACAATCACAACATCATTCACGCCCAGTCTTTTCAGTGCAAAACAAATAGAATTTATGTTATAGCCACCACTATTTAATATTCCAATTTTTGTCATAAAAAATACTTTAACGTGTTAACATACTAATACAATATTTTCATTCCATCGTGCTAATATATTAATACAATTAATTGTCATTAATTCTTGATGCAATACTTTCTGCATGAAAACCTAAACCTTCATTTTTTGCCATGCAAATTGTCTTTTCTCCGACAGTTTTCAAACCTTCTTTGGACACATTTTGGAAAGTTATAAATTTACCAAATGACAAAACAGAAAGCCCTGAAAAACCTCTTGCAAAGCCGCTTGTCGGCAGAACGTGATTTGTGCCACTAAGATAATCTCCTAAGCTTTCGCTTGCATAACCGCCAATAAAAACCGAGCCAGCATTTATAATTTTCTCAGCGACTTGCGCTGCATTTTTTACATTAATAATCAAGTGTTCTGGTGCAATGTTGTTAGATTTTTCAATCGCTTCATCAAGATTTTTCACAACTTCAATCCGTAAATTATTCAACGATTTTTCAAGCAAAAACCAACGATTGGATAGCTCTGCGACGCGTGTAATGTTATTTTTTATCCACTCTGCCTGCTGTTTATCAGTTGTAAAAAGCCATGCCTTGCTTTCTCTTCCATGTTCAAGTTGCGCCAACAAATCATACATTGTGTCCTCTTTTTTAGCTGTCTCGTCTGTAATTACAAGCACCTCACTTGGGCCAGCGGGCATATCAATTGCAACAAATTGTGAAACCATTTTTTTGGCAGTGTCAACGAACTCGTTTCCAGGGCCAAAAATTTTATCAACCTTAGGAATTTCGCCAATTCCGTAGGCCATCGCAAAAATCGCTTGCGCACCTCCGATGGTATAAATTTTGTCAATTCCGAGCACTTTTAAAGCATATAAAATCGCATTTGAAGGATTTGGCGGAGTACACACAACGATATTTTTACAACCCGCGATTTGTGCAGGAATTATATTCATCAATGCACTTGAAAACAGCATATTTGGAACATAAACACCAACATTTTCAATAGGTGTAAATTTGCGCCAGCACACTATTCCAGTGGTCGTTTCAACTTTTTCGTCCTGAAAAGATTGCAGTTTTTTGAATTCAGCTTTATGAAATTTTGTGATATTTTCTATTGCAGTTTTGATCGCTTTTTGTAATTTTTTATCAACTTTAACATTATCAGGAATATTAAAAATCAAACTATTCCCTTCAAGTTTGTCAAACTTTTTACACAGATCTAATAGTCCATTCTGGCCTTTATTTAAGCATGTTTCTTTAATCCCTTCCACAATTTTTACAACATCGGTCATAAATAAAATTTTAGTATATTATCATGTTAATATATTAACACGTTAATACGATAATATGATAAAAAATAATTGTCAATTATTGTTTTAAGAATTCTTGTTATAAAAAAATTAAATAATCACTTAAACATCAAATTTACATCACTAACGATGATACCTTCCGCACCAAAATCTTTTAGTTTTTTGCAAATTTCAAATATTTTATTTTTCTCACAAAGCGTATGAATTGCAACATAATCACTATCAATTAAATTCAAAATTGTTGGAGAATTTGCCGATGGAAGAATTGATTTTATTTTTTTAACTAAATCTTTTTTTAAATTAAACATTAAATATTTCTGCTGTTTACCAAGTAAAACAGCATCAATTCTTATGAGTAAATCGTCCAAAATTTCACTTGAAAAATTCTTGTTCTTTATCAAAATTGCTTCAAGATTTAACACACTTTTCAGCTCTGTGAGCCCCTGTTGCATCAGCGTTGAGCCTGTCTGCACTATGTCAAAAATATAGTCAGCAAAGCCCAGTTCTATTGATGTCTCAACTGAACCGCTCATTTTTACAATGTTTGATTTTATATCATTTTTTTCTAAAAAATCCTGCAAAATGTTTGTATAACTCGTTGCAATGGTTTTATTTTGAAGTTGTTGAATATCCCAGTTTTCGCCACTATTTTTACCAGCAAACGACAAATGACATTTTGAAAATCCAAGTTGTCGCACAATCTCCGCATTGTTTGCCATTTGATACTGTAAAAAACTATCCATTCCTAGCACAGCGATATCAAATTGCTCCTGCATTAAAACCGGAATATCCCCACCTCTGACAAAATAAATTTCTAACGGAAAATCAACAAAATTGCAGTAAAGTTTTTTCATCGTGCCACTCGTTTGTAGACCGCAATTAGACAGCAAACTTAAAAAATCATTAGCAATTCTATCACTTTTTTGAACTGCAATTTTTAATTTTCCATCATTCATAAACTATTTTATATTATTCCGGCACCACCCAACTTAAAAGTTGTTTTCCAAATTCTTCGTTGTGAATAAAACTTGGTTTGCCTGTATCTAATTTTTCAATTTTATTCATATCTTCTTGCGATAATTCAAAATCAAAAATATCAAAATTATCCTTTATATGTGCTGGTGATGTTGATTTTGGAATTGCAATAAAACCACTTTGAACGTGCCATCTCAAAATTACTTGAACGGCCGATTTGTTATATTTTTTACCAATTTCAACAATATCATCATTGTTTAAAAGCTCCTTATTGCCATGTCCTATTGGATACCAACTTTGAAGAATGATATTGTTTTTATCCATAACTTTTCTTTCATCTTTTCTTTGACAAAACGGATTACATTCAATCTGATTTACAGCAGGTATAATATTTATATTTGGTAAGAAATCTTTCAAAAACTTAGCATCTTGATTGCTAATACCAATAGATTTAATTTTTCCTTCTTTTTGTGCCTCTTCGAGTGCTTTGTATGCACCAATGACATCGCCGTAAGGTTGGTGTAAAATATACAAATCGATGTAATCAACACCAAGTTTACGTAAAGAACTTTCTATGCCTTTTTTTGCTTTTTCATAGCCAAAATTGCTACACCAAAGCTTGCTTTCAACATAAATTTCCTCTCTCTTTAAACCGCTTGCTTTAATTGCTTTACCGACGCCTGTTTCATTTTGATAAGCTTGTGCTGTGTCTATAAGACGATAACCAGCTTCAAATGCTGATAAAACAGATTTTTCTGTTGTTCCGTCATCAGGAATTAAATATGTTCCAAAACCAAGAGCCGGAATTCTATTTCCATCGTTTAAATCAAAATAAATCATAAAAATCACAAACTACTTCTGAATAACAACAACAAAACCGTTGCCAATATTGTCATCCTTTTCCTTTAATTCAATTACATTAAAACCAAAATGTTTTGCCATTTCTAAAAAATCATTTGGTCTCCAAACATTCCAGTGATGATGGTTATCCTGTGTAAAAACCCTTAGATCTTTTTTGTTAATTTTATTTCCAACATTATTGATAAAATAATCTCCTTTTTGGTTGTCAACTTTGCTTTTTAATACAGAATATGCAACCATTCCTGTATCATTTGGATTAAATTTTGTTTTATTAAATATATCAAAATTCCTCTCTATAAAGTAATAATCATTAATTTTCAGTTTGCCACTGTGTCTTTTTGCAATTTCTTTCCAATCGGTAATATCACGTCCTTTGTCATAAATTACATCCACATGAGGAATTATATAAACCAAAACACCACCTTTCTTAATCACCCTCAAATGTTCTTGAATTGCTTTGATTGGATCGAAAAAATGTTCCATAACGTGAGACGTAAATACATAGTCAAAAGTATTATCTTTGAAGGGCAAATCATCACCAGATGCTACAACATTAACAGTATAGTTTGACTTATGTAAATTCATCCACGCATCAATCGCAAAATTGACATTCAAATATGAACCACCTTTTTCGTATAAATGAAAATCATTTAATGCACTGCACCAATTTCAATTCCATTTTTATTTGTTAAATATTTATCAACTAATGGTTCTTTTGCTATTCTATATTTTTTTACAATTGTATGATGTTTTATATAATGTTTTATAAAATGAACACCCCTACAAACTGGATAAATTGACAAAATAGCGATAACAATTCCGATTATAACTCTTTTTGAAGCAATATTATATTTATTCATAAATTATTAAAAATACAACTTTCCGTAAAATAATGTTTTTTATTTGCAACCTGTTTAGTCTGTATTTTTACTCAAAATATTCTTTACAACCCATCTGTATCCGCCAAATTTTTCATCTTTCAAAAACCTTGCAACGCGCGTAATTGTAGTTGTGCTGGAACCAGTTTTTTGTGAAATTTCTTTGTATGAATTTCCTTCTTCAAGCAGCATAGCAACGTTCAATCTCTCTTGCAAAGTGGCTAATTCAGAGGGCGTGGTGACGTCTATCAAGAAATTTTTCATAACTTTTTTGTCATCAATTTTTGTTAAAACTTCAATCAAATCCAACACATTTTTACCCATAAATTTTTCAAAAACTTGACTTTAATATATTAACATATTAACACGCTAATATAAAAGTCAAGTGGAAAATATGAAAAAAAACTTCAACAAAAATCTAACAAAAATGGAGCCATATTATGTTTCTGTTGTGCCAGAAAATTTGAAGCGCATGCACGCAAATGAGAGCCCAAAACCGATATTGGATTATGATATTTTGATGAAAAATGTTGACGAAAATTTGAATTTTTATCCTGAAAATAAAGCCATAAAATTGGTTGAATTGGCAAGCAAATTTTACAACATTGACAAAGCAAAAATCATCGCGACAAACGGTAGTGACGAAGGAATTGATTTGTGTATTCGCACTTTTTGCAACCCAGTGGAAGACACTATTTTAGTGGCCGAACCGACATTTTCTATGTATGAACAATATGCACGCGCTTTTGGTGTGAAAATTGAAAAAATTGATTTAATTGAAGACAAAAATTGTTTTATTTTTGATGAAAATGAGATGATTTTGTGCGCAAAAAAATGCAATGCAAAAATGATTTTTTTACCAAATCCGTTGGCGAATATTGGCGAATTGATTGACAAAAATAAGTTGATAAAAATTGCAAAATCTTTGCCGGAAACTTTGATTGTAATTGACGAGGCATACATTGAATTTTGTGGCCTTAAAGCCAGTATTTTAGCCGAGTTAAACAATTTTGAAAACATAATAATCTTGCGAACTTTCTCAAAGTTTTTTGGTCTTGCAGGAATTCGTCTTGGTTTTATTTTTACAAATTTTTCTGATGAAATTTTGAAAATAAAATCACCCTACAATGTTAACATGTTAACATGTCAAAGCGGAATAAATGTGTTTAAAAACATCACGACAGATATAATAAATAAACGACAAAATGAGGTTTTACAAAAAAGAATTGAGCTTGAAAATTGGCTTAAACAATTTAAGGAGGTGCAAACAATTTTCAAAAGTAATACAAATTTTGTCATAGTAAAATTATCCTGCAAAGCTACTATTTTTGCCGACAAACTCGCAGAACAATTCAACATAAAAATCAAAGCAATGTCTGGAAAATTTGAGAACTATTGCAGGATTTCTGTGATGTAATTATTTAAATTCTATCAGCAAAATACGAACCAAAAATATAGACATTTTTTGCAAATTTGTTCAGATTTTTGATCGCCATTTTCATATTTTCATCAGCAACATTTCCTCTTGTTGTTATGAAAAACATGGCACTTTTTGACGAAGTTGCAGGAATATAGCTCTCAATTTTTACAAGGTCAATGTCCTGTTCGGCGAAGCATTTTAGCGCCTTGTAGAGCACTCCGGAAACGTTTTTCACTTCAAATAAAAGTGATGTCAAAATTGTTTTATTACTATTTGTAGTATTACTATTGATAGTATTTTTCTTTTTTGAAAGACCAACAAAAAGTGTATAATTATCATCTGCATCTTGAAAATTTTCTTTCAAAATTGTCAATCTGTATTGCTTGCAGGCCTCTTTTGAACATATCGCAGCGAAGTTTTTGTTTGCATTTTCTGAAACAAATTTTGCAGAAACTGCGGTATTTTCTTTGGCCTCGCATATCGCATTTGGTAGCATTTTTGATATATTTTTTTGGCATTGCATAAGTGCTTGTTCGTGTGAAAAAATGTGTGTGATTGCATCAATTTCAGCACCTTCAAGACCGCACAAACAGTGTTCAACTTTTAGCATTTTTTCCGTAATGATAAACAAATTTTTGTCGCAAAAATCACGAAACAAATTATGCATTCCTGCCACGCGGCCAGCGTAAGAATTTTCTATTGGCACAATTCCACAGTCAATTTTGCCCTCTTCTATTGCCTCCAAAACGTCAAAAAAAGTTTTGAATGAAATATAATTTTCACCAGGAAAAATTTGCTTTGCTGCAATGTTTGAAAATGCTCCTTCAACGCCCTGATAACCGACTTTCATAACCCAAATCACTTTTCCAACTCACATGCATAATCATGAATTTTTTCGTAAATTTCATGAATAAATTCTGTTGAAATTCCATTTTTTTCTGCAAGATTTTCAACTTTTTCAAGCACTTTTTTCCAACGATTTTTATCAACAATTTCAACGCCATTTGCCTTTTTTAGAGCACCAATTTGCTTGACAACTTCAAATCTTTCTGCAAAAAGTTGTACAATTTCACTGTCAATTTTGTCAATTTCCAAGCGCATTTTTTCCAGCTCATTTTCTGTCATAACACTTATTTTTCAAATACATATCCATCAAAACAATCGCCGTCATAGCCTCTACAACAGGCACTGCGCGCGGCACAACGCATGGATCATGACGACCTTTTTTTATCTGCAATTTCACATTTTCAAAATTACTATTTATAGTATTTTGTTCTATTTTTATAGTCGCAACTGGTTTAAAATATATCGTGAAATCAATCATTTGGCCGTTTGAAACGCCACCTAAAATACCACCACAGTGATTGGTCCTTGTCTTAACGACGCCGTTTTCAACATAAAATTCATCGTTATTTTCCGCACCCGTCAAGCTTGCAGAGCCACATCCTTCGCCAATTTCAAACCCTTTGACAGCATTAATACTGAACATCGCACTTGCTAATCTCGCAGAAAGCTTGTCGTAAAGCGGCTCACCCAGCCCTATCGGACAGTTTTTCACAATGCATCTCACGCTTCCGCCAACAGAATTTCCTTCACTTTTCAGTTGTTCAATTAACTCCACCATCGCACTATTTACGGCATCGTCAGAGCATCTCGTGATATTTTTTTCAATGTTTTCAAATCTGATTTTTTCAACGTCGCAGTTGCAAAAAATTCCGCCAACAGAGTGCGTATATGCCAAAATTTCAATGCCGAGTTGCTCGTGTAAAAACTTTTTAGCAATGGCTCCCGCGGCCACTCTGCAAGCCGTCTCGCGCGCCGATGAACGCCCTCCGCCACGGTAATCACGAGTGCCGTACTTCATGAAATAAGTAAAATCGGCGTGTCCAGGCCTAAAAATGTCCTTGATTTCATCGTAATCGCCAGAGTGCTGGTCGCCGTTTTCAATCAGCAAACATATCGGCGTGCCAGTCGTTTTGCCGCCAAAAACACCAGACAAAATCTGCACTTTGTCGGCCTCTTTTCTACTTGTAGAAATATTGTTCTGCCCGGGCCGCCTACGATCAAGCTCCTTCTGAATGTCGTTTTCGCAAATTTCCAACAGCGAAGGACAGCCGTCAATCACACATCCAATGGCCTTTCCGTGGCTCTCACCAAAGGTTGTCACACTAAAAATTTCACCAAAACTGTTGCTTGCCATAACTCAATTTTTTGTATCCACCAAACCAAGAATTTTATTATAATCTTCAATTTTTATCTGGCCGCGCGCAGTATTTTTCTTGTCATTCAAACAAACAAAATTCGTCCAGCTCCCGTATTTACTGGCCAAAATCCTCACAATTTTATCATCTGTCATTGGTGCAAAAATCACATTTTTGTTCTCTTTTTTATATTTTTTTAGCACTTTCAACATCGTAAAAATGTCGTTTGCAGAATTTATTTTACAAGCAACTTTGGCAACATCGGCACCACTTTCAAACATTTTATCAATCATTTTTATGCACTTTTTATACGGCAAACACCTACTAAAATCATGATGAGAAATGATAATTTTGTACATCTTTGTCTTGTCATTCAACTCTTTTTTCCAGTCCTCAATTTGTGAAAAATCAATATCAAAATATGTAAATTTTTCCAGCGACATTGCATGTTTTATCAGCCCTTTTTGTTCCTGAATTGTGCCACTAAAATTGCCACCGTGCGCAACATTTCTGCATGTAAAAATACTATTTTCATAAACATTTTCGGAAATTTTATTGATAGTAATTTTTGACAAATTTTTAATATCATCAACGCGCAATTCGCAAAAATCACACTTTGATTGAGCCACGGCCAAGTTTTTCAAAAATGCATTAATATTGTTTCCAATAACTACACAACATGTAGAAATATTACTATTTATAGTATTACTATATGTAGTAATTTCTTGTTCAATTTGTGGAACAATTTTATCATCTGGAACTTTGTCTGTGAAAATTTCAACCTGTTTGACGGCCTGCTGAATTAGCATCTCCGTGCCATATATCACCTTTGCATTTTTTGAAAGTGCATACTTTAAAAGTGTGGTTTTCAATGGGTTATAAACCATGTCAAAAACAACATGATTTTTCAAAATTTGATTGCGTTTTAATATGCTTTTTTCGCTATCAAGACCAACGGTTGTCGCATTAATTATCACATCAAAATTAGCGGGGTTGAACTCACTCAAAGCACAACTTTTTATTCCATTTTTTGTAGTGAAATCGTTATTTTTTTCTTTCGTTCTGTTAAATAAAACCAGATTATTCGTCCTCTCTAAACAAGCCATTGCAGCTGATTTTGCACCTCCTCCCGAGCCAAAAATTGCAACTTTTTTACCAACCAAATTTATATGTTTCTCAAGTGCGTTTAATACACCTGTCCAGTCAGTGTTATAGCCATAGATCTTTCCGTCATTACCAACAAATATAGTATTTACGGCGCCAATTTTTTTACTTTTTTCATCAACACAATCAACAATTTTCATTATTTCCTGTTTGAAAGGTGAAGTTATTGAGGCCCCTTTTATAGCCATCAAACCAATGATTTGTTTTACTTGACTAAAACATTTTTCTTTGATTTCAATCTTTGTATAAACAAATTTTTTCAGCCCAAATTTACTGTAAATAACGTTATGAATTTTTGGCGAAAGCGAATGCCAAACTGGGTTTCCAACCACACAAAACAGTGAATTATTTTTCATTGCATTTGTAAAATTTTCATGCGAAGTATCAATTTTTATATCAAAATCCAAGGTATTATAAAGCTGTTTTCTTTGTCTATAAATTGTAGCATTTTCTGTAATGATTTTATTAATATTGTTGCTATTTTTGCCAAGTAAAGACGGGCGTAAATACGATTTTTTTATTCTTTCAATTAAAGTTTTTTCATCAATTTCAAATAACATTTTAATGCCCTTTTCTGCTTTCAAAAATTCTTTTTCTTCTTTTAAAAAATATTCATTTACAGCAAACCCACCACCACAAGAGACGACAATGTTATCATCGTTTATATAGCTTTTATAGCACTCAAATTCCAATTTCCTAAAATATTTCCATCCGTTTTTTTTAACAATTTCTGCTATTTTTTGGCCTTCATTTTTTTCAATTTCTGCATCCAAATCAACAAATTTTAATCCATTCTTTTTTGCAATTTGCAATCCAATTGTTGTCTTCCCGCAATACCTAAAACCAAGTAAAATAATTCTATTTATAGTAATACTATTCATAGTAATTTTTATTCATAACATTTCTCCAATTCTTGCCAAAAATTTGGAAAAGATTTTTTCACAACTTCTGGTTTTTTTATTAAAATATGACCTAATTTTAGGCCTAAAATCGCAAAACACATCGCAATTCTATGGTCATTATATGTTTCAATGTTAACGTCTTTTTTCAACGTCAAATTTGCATTTCCATATATCGTGATTGCATTACATCCTTTTGAAATTTCTGTTTTGATACCTATTTTAGCCAGCTCATCGTGCATGGCTTTTAACCTATCGCATTCCTTATTTTTCAATGTTTCAAGGCCAATGATTTTTGTTTTAAAACTTTGCAAAGCACACGCCACAATTGCCGTTAAAGCTGCATCAGGCATAGTTTTCATATTCAAAGTTAGAACGTTTTTTTTATCGTCAAAACTATAAATTTTATCCAAAATTCTACCAAATTTTCTATCACCTTGACTGTTTTTTTTACTCAACTTCATGTCAAATTTTACATTAAAAAACCTTTCCAAAGCAAGAAAATATGTTGCTGCCGACCAGTCAGCTTCAGCTTCAATATTTCTATTTATAGTATTACTATTTGTAGAATTATTTGATATAATCTCATAAATTAAATCACTATTTTTTTTAATCAATTTTACATCAACCCCAAACTTTTTCAGAACATCTTTTGTTATGTTTATGTATGTTTTTGAAACAATATTTTTTGCAACAATTTGTCGTGCTCCAACGTGGGCTGCAACCAGTAAAATAGCCGTCAAAAACTGGCTACTTTTACTGCAATCAACTTCAATATTTTTAACCAATTTTCTTGTTCCAAAAACTCTAATTGGAAGGAAATTTTCTTTGCCGAGATATTCAACTTTTTTGCCAAATTGTACAATTGCATCAATCAAATCCTTGATCGGCCTTTCGAGCATTTTTCCGTTTGCAGTGATTTTTATATCAAAATCAAATAACAAAGATAAACCGATTACGAACCTTGTTGTGGTGCCTCCGAGCCCGCAATTTAGTATATCTGTACTTGGTTTCTGAAATTTTTTACTATTTCTGATTACAATTATTTTTTTATTTTTGTTATCAACTTCTACATCGATACCAAGCTGTCTTAGGGCTTCAACGAGCTCTTTAACGTCGTCACAAATATTATTCACATTTGATAAAATCGTTTTACCGTAATAACACGATGCGACGATTAAAGCCCTATTTAAGTAGCTTTTTGACGATGGCAAATCAATTTTTATTCCAGATTTTATTGTATCAATTTTTAATATTTTTTTCATAAAAATATTCTTTCAAAACTTCTTTTATTTGATTTTCACAAATATCAATATTATATTTGCAAGCACCTATTTTAGTGGGTAAAACCATTTTTATTACTGCATTTTCATTTTTCTTGTCATTCTTAATTATCTTCAAAATTTCATCAATTTTGTCGCCAAAAATTTTATGCAACGACACTCTGTTTATAATATTTTCAAAGCCGTATTTGACTAAAATTTTTACAATTTTCTCAACTTCATTTGATGAAATCATATTTATTTTTTCTGCAATTTTTGTCTCAATAACCATTCCAAGTGCAACTGCTTCGCCATGCAATAATGGCGTGTCAGCGCTCATTGCAACGGCTTCAAAAGCATGCCCAACAGTGTGCCCAAAGTTCAAAAGTTTTCTGATATTTTTTTCTTTAAAATCTTTTTCAACAATATATTTTTTAATTCTCAAAGAACGAGAAATTATTTTTAATAACATTTTTTTGTCACCAATTTCATTACAGCGTGTTAATACGTTAAAGTATTTTTTATCAAAAATTATCGCATGTTTTATAATTTCTCCAAATGCAGAGGTGTATTCTCTTTTTTCAAGCGTTTGCAGAAAATTTATGTCAATTATGACTGCTTTTGGATGTCCAAAAACGCCAATTATATTTTTGATTTCACCAAAATTGACACCGTTTTTGCCCCCTATTGAAGCGTCCACCATGGCCAAAAGTGATGTCGGGCAGTTCACGTAATCAATTCCGCGCATATAAACATATGCAGCAAAGCCGCCCAAGTCAGTAATCATGCCGCCTCCGATATTGATTAAAAGTGATTTTCTGTCGGCACCAAATGCGATCATTTGCTCCCAAATTTGCTTTGCAGTTTCAACATTTTTCACACATTCTCCGCTGTCGACTTGGATGATTTTTTTTGTTTTTATCACACTGTTAATCTCATTTTTCCACAAATTGTAAATCTTTTTTTCAGTCAAGACAATAACACTTGAATAGCGGGCAAAGTCAACATATCTGGCGATATTTTTTAGCTCGCCAGAACCACAAATTATGTTATATCCGCAACATTTTATTTTCATATTTTCATCATTTTTTACACACAAAATTTTCAAAAAAAATATGCATATTTTTCACAAAATTTTGATAATCCATTGAACTATTTTTCAACTCAAAAACCATTCTCAAACTCGGATTAAAAAGCTCTTTTTTTATGTCAATTTTTTGTTCAATTATAATGGTTTTGTCGGCTAAAATAATGGCATCCGCAAGTGAATTATTGTCAATTTTTTCTTGCACTTTTTCTAAAAAAATATTCAAAAAATATTCAATATTTTTCTGATTTTGAATAAAAATTTCTCTCCACATTTGATTATCAATTTTTGAAAAATCATTACAATAACTTGCCAAAATTAAGTTCTGCAAATGAGATATAAAAGCAACTGTTTTATCATGTGTTTCAGCACTCACTTCAACATTTTCACAATTCAAGAAATCATGTAAAAAATCGTTGTAGCGTGTTAACACGTTAATATCAACATTTGCGAAATTGTCAGTTATAATATAGTTCAAAATTCGCTTTTTGAAAAAGTGTTTGCGCGATGTATCAGAGCTTCCGCCATCCATTTGGTGGATTGAAATAAAGTTTTTGCCCTGTATTTTAGCCACTTCCTGCTTGATTGAACAAATATCAGAAACAACACAGTTCTTGCAATTTTTTGTCATATTAAGCATTTTAGCCACTATTTCAGGCACCGTGCGCGGTGGCGTGCAGATGAAAATCACAGAATTATTATAGTCATTTTTCGCATCATTGCAGTCAAAATTTCCGTCAATAAAGTCACAATTTTCCACTTTTGACCTGCTGGAAATCATGATTTTACCGCCAAAATTATTGACACGCAATGTGTTTGCAATGCTCTTTCCCATCTGCCCAAACCCTACTATAAAAGCGCTCTCAAAGCC
>JAFUUN010000026.1 GCA_017477855.1 Rickettsiales bacterium
ACGCCCTTGAAATTAAAAACCATCATCAGAGCTTGCAGAAAAATTTATGTCAACCACATATCAACAAATAAGAGATGAGTTTTTAAATTTCTTCAAAGATAAAGGATGTGTTGAGGTTAAATCTTCATCCCTCGTTCCAGCAGGGGATAATACACTGCTTTTCACCAATGCAGGAATGAACCAGTTTAAAGATAGATTTGCTGGTCTGCCAAACAGTGGGTTTGACGATATAACACGAGCCTGTAGCTGTCAAAAATGCGTTCGTGCCGGTGGAAAGCACAACGACCTTGATAATGTTGGCTACACTAACCGCCACCACACCTTTTTTGAAATGTTAGGCAACTTCTCATTTGGTGATTACTTCAAAGAAGAAGCTATCGCATGGGCTTGGGAATTTGTTACAAAAAACCTTCAACTTCCAAAAGACAAGTTGTATGTCACCATCTATCACACGGACGAAGAAGCATTGCAGTTGTGGAAAAAGCACATCGACGAGAGCAGAATTGTTAAGATTTCCAGCGACGACAACTTTTGGACGATGGGCGACACAGGACCTTGCGGGCCTTGTAGTGAGATATTCTATGATTTTGGCGATGGCGTGCAAATTCGTGGTGGAAATATGGCTGGCGGAGTTGGCGAAACCGACCGCTATATGGAAATTTGGAACTTGGTTTTCACACAATTTGAGAGGTTCACAAATGGCGACTTAAAACAATTAAAAGCAAAAAATATTGATACTGGCTCCGGTTTGGAGCGATTGATTGCAGTGGCGGAAGGCAAAACCGATACCTACGAAACGTCGTTAATGCAAGCAATCATCAATGACATCAAGGAATATGATAAAAGAAGTGGAGAGAGTTTAAAAGATGACGTGCCATTGCGGGTGATTGCCGACCACATAAGAGCAATGACTTTTTTGATAAACGACGGGGTTTTGCCTTCAAATCTTGGTCGCGGGTATGTTATGCGGAGGATTATCCGCCGTGCCATCCGCTATGCTCATCAAATCAACAAAAATGGGGGCTGTTGGCTCTACAAACTGACCGAAAGTGTTGCAAAAACAATGGGACAGGCATATCCAGAAATTGTGAAAAACCAAAAGCAAATCCAAGAAGTAATTGAGCGAGAAGAAAGTTTATTCCTCAAAACCCTTGATAAAGGAATGGAGATTTTAAATGAGGTGATTAGGGGGATGGAAGGGATGAAGTAATCTTGTTTGACAAATAAAATATGACAAAAAATTAAGTATTAAATGTTTAGTGGATGTTAAATATGATAAGAGATATAAAAGAAGGTATAGAATTGATAAAAAAAGGTTTAGATTATAAAAAAAACAAGAAAGAAGAGCGATTTGAAAAAATGCTTAATTTTGTTTTAAAATTTTTTATATCTGTAAATTTTGATTGCGAATTTAATGGAATAAAATATGAAAGTGGTAAAAACATATCTTCAAAAGTTGCTAGTCATCCATCATATATAGTTCTTAACAAGATTTTTAATTTAAAATTGTCTCCAAATATGCTTTTGTATGCATTATTTTTTGAAGTTACAAATACTAAAGTTATACTTACATATAGAGATCAGGACGTTATAGATAAATTTAATACAATAGATAAGTGTTACATAAAAATCTTAAAACAAGAACTCCCAAAAATCTTAACACCAGATGTTTTTGATGGAGAAAAATTGATAGTTAAAGATGAATAATTTTAATTTATGACCAGTCCAAATGTAATCAAAATCAACAACCAAATCGTGTTTGAAAATTGATGAAAATTGAAAAACAGAATTCTGTTTACTAAAACCTCTTGCAAAAGTTTGATAAAAATGTAAAATAGTGCGTTTTTATTTTGTGAGAATTGTGGGCAAAATTCTTTCTGCTGTTGTTTTGTCAGTGTGCTTTGTAGCGCACAATTCACAGCCAGCACAGGCATTTTTTACTGAAAACTACAAGAAAAACCTGAATTATGGTGTCTTCAAAAAGGCCTACAATACTGAACTGTATATTGGTGTAAATGCCAGTTTTTTAATGAAAACATGGATGCCGAATATCACAACAACGGTCATGGGTTCCGAGAAATGGCTAAACACACTCAACAGTGCCGTTCCTGGATATATGACAAAAAATCCAATATCAAAATACTCATATGGCCTTGGAATGAGCATTGGTTTGCATAGCAGCGGTTCAAGCTTTCGCCACGAGCTGATGTTTGAGTGGTATTCCATTTTGTCAAAAACAATGAAATTAGCAGGAGGGGAGAACTTGCCAACTGGCAAAGAAAACGAAACTATTCAAGCAACAAACATTGGAGGAAAATATTACCAAGATATTGGTGTTTATTCAAATATTTACAGGGTTACCTATAACATGTTTTACAACTTCCAGAATGCATTCAATTTGTTTAATACTGACTGGGATGTTTATCTTGGTGTAGGTGCTGGTTTGGCTATTGTGCGTGCTGGAATATATTCAACATCAAAAATCAGAGAAACGATAGCAACAGCACAGCAAACAATACCTGCAACACAGCAATCAGGGGATCAATCCGAACAGCCATCTTCAACTTCCTCTCAAAACAGAGATACAGTAATAAATCGATACCGAGATCAAGGTTATCAAGTCGTAAATCAAGAAATGCAAGAAGACGGTAGTGAAATCATCTCTTTTGAAAAAAGAACATATGCTCTTGAAAAAAGCAGTATTAGTTCTGCCAACAGTGCCGGAAAACATAAACTCATGGCCAAGAACTACTTTGCTGCTGCATATCAGTTCCAGGTTGGAGTGCTTGCAAATTTGAGCCAATCCTTTGCAATGAATATTGGTGTCACATTCGCAGGAACATCGCGACCATTCTTCTCAACTGACTTCAAGTCAGTCAAGAGCGTTGCTGGTAGTAGAATGAACTTTGAATATCACATTGCGCTGAATGTTGGTTTGCTTATCAAAAGCTTGGAGCTTGCACTTTAATCATTAAGTAATTTCTCAATTTCAAGAGCCACAACGCATCCCATACCAGCCGCAACAACGCACTGTTTATGGGCATCGTCCTGAACGTCCCCAGCAGCAAATACGCCTTCCACGCTTGTCGCGCCTGTCCGCGGATCGGTAATTATGTATCCCTTCTCATCGAGATCAATCTGGCCTTTGAATAAATCAGTGCAAGGTTTGTGGCCGATTGCAATAAAAACACCATCAACTGAAATTTTGTTTTCCTCGCCTGTCTGTGAATTCTTAACAAGCACACCCTTTACAAACTTGCCAAGAGCATCTTCCCCGCCGAGAATGTCAACTACATTTGAGTGAAAGATGGTCTCAATTTTGTCATTACTCGCAAGTTTGTCTTGAAGAACTTTCTCGCATTTGATTTTGTCTCCACGAACAATTAGATGAACCCTTTTTGCAAGAGTTGATAGATAAAGTGCCTCTGTAATTGCACTGTTCCCGCCACCAACAACCGCAACTGTTTTATTTCTAAAAAATGGGCCGTCACATGTCGCACATGCTGAAACACCAAATCCGCGATATTCTTCTTCTGCCTTCAAACCAAGCCAAAGTGCCTGCGCACCAGTTGCTATTACCACCGTATCAGCAACGTAAGTATTTTTCCCGCTTTTCAATGTGAATGGACGCTCAGAAAAGTCAACACTTGTCAGATGATCTTGAATAACTTCTGCGCCACAATGAACTGCTTGCTCGCGCATTTTGTCCATCAGCTCGCCACCATTTATGCTTATAAACCCAGGATAGTTTTCAACATCATTCGTAGTTGCAAGTTGACCGCCAAGCATGTTTCCGCACAACAAAATTGGTTTCAAATTGGCTCGTGCAGTATAAATAGCAGCAGTACAACCAGCTGCACCAGAGCCAATGATAAGGCATTTTGTCCTATAATCCATAATTATCTTTTACTTTTCTTCTTTTTGGGTGTAGCTTTGTGTGTACCAATGCTTGAAGTATTTCCACTCTTTATTGCACCACTAACTTGCTCTTTGGCCTCTTTGAATGCTTTCTCATAGTCAACCGTTGTTGAGATATCGTTCAACCTGTCAAGCACCTTTGTGGTTATATCATCAAACTTATTTCTATTCGCGTGCAACACAACATTCAATGGAATTATCAAATCATAGTCAGATGCATATTTACCAACTGCCTGCTGGACATATCCCTGAACCTCTTGCAGAGCAATTACACGCGCAAGCTCAAATGTTTGTGAATAAACCTGTTCGTCTCTTTGCAACTGTTGGACGTCGCTCTCCAAGTTCTTGGCGCTTTTTTCAAGTTCCTCACGAGACAAAACAGAGCGTTTGTTTTCAAGGTTTCTGTAATCATTTTCAACCTTGCTTTTCCTCTTCATGAGGTCATTGCGCAATACATTTTCCTTGACCTGCATTTTGTTTAACAAGCTCTTTGAAAGTTTGGCCTCTTCCTCAATGCGTTGCATGTCAACAATCGCCATTTTGACGTCCGCATAAGAGCTCTTGCTGTCAATAGAGTAACCAGACAAACTAACTGCCGAAATTGCAACAAAAGTTAAAATCTTACCTTTCATAAATTAAAATTATTTACATGTCTTATTGTTACACTTGAAGAACATGTTTATTTCTTCCTTTCCGCGCTCCCAGCTGTCTGAGCCGTGCACTGCATTTTCTGTCTTATTCAATGCATATTTTGAGCGAATTTCCTTAACTGCATCGCGGTATCTTTTCACTGCATTCTTGCCATATAGAATGAAGACAATCACCTCTTTACCAACTAACGAGCTCTTCAAGTCTTCAAAAAATGGCTTATCCTTATGCATTTCGTATAGCTTTTCAACTTGTTTCTCTGTCAATATTATCTTTTTAGAATACCTCATTTCAAGACCGTATGCAGCAATGATACTCTTTATTTCACTGATTTTGCTCATTCCGCTTGGTTTTATGACGCCAAAAGTTCTCTGCAAAACCCATTTGTTTTTTTCAACTTTTATGATAGTCGGACCAGCGATATCGTCCGTTTTTACAGTTATGTCTGCTGCTAAAACATTTACTGATATTAAGGAAGTTAGCAAAGAGATTAAGGCTATAACTCTAAACATGCCTTTGAGCTATTTATGTGAAAATAATTGTCAAGGTTGAAAAATGGGTTGTGCGGCGCGGAGCGCGTTTGGCCGCCGAGGAACGAGGCGCAGCCAAACGGCGAGGGCGTGGCCTCGGGCGGCGCAACATTAAAAATGATCAATTATAAATTTTGTCCAGCACCTTCATTGAGTTCTCCAACACCTCTTCGTAAGTGCCATTTGCATCAATTTTTTGATAAAGTCCCTTGGATTTGAAATATTCAAACACAGGCAAAGTATCCTTGTTGAAAGACTTTAACCGCTTGGCAAGAATTTCAGCACTGTCATCGGACCTGCCGCTTTTTCTGTTCATAACTCTCTTTTTTGACACCGCATCATCAACATATAAGTCAATAACGGCCTTGATTTTGAAGTCATTTTCTTGGAATATCTTCACATTCTCCATGTTCCTTGGTGAGCCATCAAAAATGGCACCCTTGTATTTGCATGTCAGGCAATAAACATTGTCGTTCAACTCTTTGGTTAGGACATATGACAATATCTCATTTGTTACCAGTGCACCGCCCTTGAAAGCGCTTTCTATTGTCTCCTTATATTTGCAATTTTCCTTGACACAGTTTCTTAAAAGCTGTCCTGCATCAATGTGGTAGAGGTTGTATTTTTCAACCCAAACCTTTGCTTGCGTACCCTTGCCGCAACCTGGTTTGCCGAGCAGGATAATATTCTTCATTTGGTTATTTTTGTAGTTTCTATAACCAAAAGCGGCAAAAAATAATGCAACACTACCGATAAAACATATGTTTACAATAGTGTCTCTTTTTAAACTTTGTCTGCGCTTCATAGAAATAGTTAGGAATAATATGAAATTAATGTCAACTTTTAAATATTTTGTGTTGCGCTGCCCGAGGCCACGCCCTCGCCGTTTGGCTGCGCCTCGTTCCTCGTCGGCCAAACGCGCTCCGCGCCGCACAACCAACTTTTATCTCTTCCTTCCAACCGACAACTTTTTCCCAAAAACCATAAGCAAAAATCCAGCCAAAATGAAAGAACCACCAATAATTTGATCGCGTGTCGTGCTCTCGCCAAGGATAATCCAAGAGCCAGCAATGGAGTAGATTATCTTTGAAAACTCGCATGCTTGCACTGAAATGACCGAGCAAAACTTGTTCGCAATAAATACAAAAGTATATTCCAAGCAATAAAAAACGCTGCAAACCATAGAAATGACTATCACAGTTGAGCTGACTGGAATGAACTCCCAGAAGAAAGCTGCTGAAATCAAAAACATGAGGATATTGCTATAAAAAACAAGTGTTGCAGTATCAAACCTGACAGCCAATTTCCTATTCAAAACCGCAACATAACTTCTTATCAAAACAAATAGAAGGATAAGCAAAAGATAGAAATTTTCATTGCTATTTTCAAAGCTTGGTCGTTTAGTCAGAAATGCTCCAAAAGTGCATATAAATAGCGCTATCCACAGGATTTTTGTGCCTTTTTCCTTCATGATAAAAATCGCCATCACGCTCGCCACGACAGGCACTAAAAACTGGATGCTGACAAATGTGTTTATTGCTACATGCTGGATTACAGTGTACATTATAAATATTGACAGAACATATAAAACGCCGCGCTGGATGTTCGGCCAAAATGCCACGCGGTCAAAGAAATTGAACTGTTTTTTTATCATGAACGGCATCAGGAGCCCCATGACAAAGGCCTGACGGATGAATATAACCTGCCACGATGGCACGCTGTATTGCACCATCATTTTCTTGGCAAAGATGTTTATCATCACTGAAAACAGTGCGCTCAATACGTATAGTGTGCACCCAATTGCAGGTTTGCTGATTGTCAGATTACTCATTGCCAATTCCCTCGTAAATCAAGCCAGCAACGATACCATACTTTGGCATAGAATTGTAGCCCAGTATCACTTTATAGTTGTCATAAACAAGGAATGCGCGCTTTTCTTGCAAGCTCTTGCTTGTGTCATCAATGTCAACAATCATCACAGAGGCTTTGGCTTCATCATCAACCATGTTGTCTGCTCCAATACCGTTTGGATGCGCCTCCACGCCCATCTTTTTCCACTCTGACACCTTTTTAGAAACATTCATCCCTGCCTTGCAAATGTCAAATCCTTCCGGTAGCACAACCTCTGTTAAGACACCTTCGTGGTGCCTCCAACCTGTGCTGTATAGATAATTTCCGATTGACGCAAACACATCCTTATTGTTATTGATGATATCTGCTTTTCCGCCATCATAAGATACTGCATAACGGTAGAAGCTATCTGGCATAAACTGACAGCCACCCAAGCCGCCGTCAAACGAGGATATGACATCCGGTTTGAAATAACCATA